>JAJRSQ010000196.1 GCA_024278725.1 Chloroflexota bacterium | reverse complement strand
GGATACACTGACCCGTCGGCGGCGCGGGTTTCGCGCTTGCTCATTTTCCCCTTTCCGGCGGGGTTCAGAATGACGGGCAGATGGGCGAAGATGGGCGGCTCCCAGCCGAGAAAATCGTACAGATGGAGGTGAATGGGGAAACTGCTGATCCACTCTTCGCCGCGCAGCACGTGGGTAATTTTCATCAGATGGTCGTCCACCACCACTGCGAAGTGGTAGGTGGGAATGCCATTCGATTTCACCAGCACGGCATCGTTGATGATGTCGTTTTCGATGGTGATGTCGCCGCGAATGGCGTCATGCAGGGTGATGTTTCCGGTGAGCGGCACTTTGATGCGCACGGTGAAGGGTTCGCCTGCGGCGGCGCGCCGGTCGGCTTCGGCGGGGGGGATGTTGCGGCAGTGGCGGTCGTAGCCGGGGTTCAGCCCCGCTTTTTGGCGTTCCTGATTCACGGTTTGCAGGCGCTCGCCGGTGCAGAAACAACGGTAGGCGTGTCCGGCATCCAAAAGCTGTTTGATGTATTTTTGGTAAATTTCCAGCCGTTCGGTTTGGACATACGGACCATATTCGCCGCCGACGTCCGCCCCTTCGTCCCAATCCAGCCCCAAAAAACGCAAACCGTCGAGCAGGTCAGCCACGGCATCGGGGTTGTATCGTTTTTGGTCGGTGTCTTCAATGCGGACGATGAACGAGCCGCCGGTTTTTCGTGCCAGTAGATAATCATACAGGGCTGTGCGCGCGCCGCCCACGTGGAAAAATCCGGTGGGGCTGGGCGCGTATCGCACGCGGGCAGGTGTGTCAGTCATAGGGTGTGATTTCCTTGGTTTCTGTTAAAAATGCTTGGGTAACGAATGGCAGGTTCAAATAGACCAATGGAATGGCGATGGAAATGGCATATCGTATAACCAACCCCCATTGGGAAGCGGTGGACAGGTCGGCGGTGGTGCTGGAAAATACGCCGAAAATTGCCAACGCGAAAAAGGGTGGGGTGGCGAATAAAAACAACCGTCGCCCCCAATTTTTCCGTTGCCAAATACTGCCGGCGGCGGCAAAAAAGATGATGGTGAAGATCACCCCTATCCATTGGTAAATGAATAATTGCGTTTGCGACGCGCGGCTTCCGGTGCCATCTGTCGCCAGAGTATATATCAGCCGGGCGAGATTTTGCAAACCCAAAACGGCTGACCAGATGGCGATGATATATGTGCCGTAAGGCGCGGAAAAACGGTTACGCATCAAAATCGAGTCGCTTTCGGTGCATGGCGACACTTTCCACCAATCCCAATGCCAGTAAAAAGGTTATCAGCGAACTGCCGCCATAGCTCACGAAGGGCAGGGGCGTGCCGGTGACGGGCATGATGCCCAAATTCACGCCGATGTTGATGGCGGCTTGAATGAAAATCACTGCCGCCACGCCAACGCAGATGTTGCGCCCGAAGGCATCGCCGGCGATGTTGGCGGCGTGTAAAATTCGCCACAGTAGTAGCAGGAAGAGGAGCAGGAGCAATATCGCGCCCAGCATGCCCAGTTCTTCCCCGATGACGGAAAAGATGAAGTCGGTGTGGCGCACGCGCAGAAAGCGGAGTTGGCTCTGTGTGCCGTTCCCGAAGCCTTTGCCGAGCCACCCGCCTGACCCGATGCTGATGAGCGCCTGTTGCACGTTGTAATAATCGTCGGGGTTTCCGGCGGGGTCTAAAAAGAGGATGACGCGCTGGCGCATGTAATCTTTCATACCCAACCAAATCACCGGGCTGGCGAGGACTGCCGCGCCGCCCAAAAATACGATGTGCAGCAGGCGCATCCCCGCAATGGTTGCCATTGCCAGCCAGATAAAGCCGATAATCAGGCTGGTTCCCATGTCAGGCTCCAGAAAAATGAGCGCCATCGGCAGGATGACCATCACCATCGAGAATAATAGATGCGTCACCCGGTCCATTTCGCCGTCATGGCGGGCGAAGTAGCGCGCCAAAACAATGATGATGACCACTTTGGTGATTTCGCCGGGTTGGATGGCGCCACCGGCGAGCCAGCGCTGCGTCCCGCCGGTCAGTTCCCCGACGGCGAGCACCAGTACCAGCAATCCGATGGCGAAAAAGTAAAATAGATGCCAGATTTCGCGGTAGTAGCGGTAATCAATGGATGCCAGAATCAGCATGGCAACAATGCCGATACCCGCGCGGATGAGCTGGGTTCGCCATAATAGTTGCAGGTCTTGTGTGTTTTGGGTGGCGCTGAAAATCATCGCCACGCCGAAGGTAATCAGCAGGAGTACGACCAGCAACAACCAAAAATCGAAATAACGCCAGGTTCTTAATTACATAGGGCAAAAAAATTAGCGACCAACGACCACCGGCAGCATCACGCCTGCCGGGTCGTCAATCGCCGGTAATCGGGTTAAAATCGGTTATCGCACGTTTGACTTTGCGCCGGTAAGCGGCACGTCTGCCACGAGTCTGCTTTGACGCGCCTGTTTGGACAGTGAAATGTCAATGCCGCTGGGGTCAACGTCCACATATTTTGAAATGACCGCCGCCAGTTCGGCGCGCAATTGCTCCATCACGGGCGGAGGCAGCTTTATTCTATCGTGAACCAACACAACCTGCAAACGCTCTTTGGCGACATTGCCGCTTTTTTGTTGTCCAAACATTTTATCCAAAAATCCCATACGTTTCACCTGTTTTCGTAACGTTTTATGTACGTTACATAACACAAATTATACTTGCCTTTTGCTGTTTCGTCAATAGCCCGATGGGCGCACCGCACGGCTGTTGCAAAGTAAATTTTAAGGTTGCCGGTTTTCATGATTTTATGCCGCAGGGGCGATTTGCGAGCCGCTCTTACGCATTTTCATCCGGTTTTAACGAAAATCGGTGGCGTAGTAGGGGCACGCTGCAGCGTGCCCCTACATTTCCTGCGCAAAGTATTGTTTGTCAAGCGACTTTGCAACAGACCTGGGGCGCACCGGGTTATCAGCCGTTCCAAAGGCGGGCGAGTTT
>JAJRSQ010000195.1 GCA_024278725.1 Chloroflexota bacterium | reverse complement strand
GGAATATCCAGCACCCGCTCTGCCATCACAGCCACTCCAGATAATTGTCGCCCAATTCCGCCATTTTCTCATAAATCAATTGTTGGCGGGAGCGCATCTCTTCCGAAGGTGCGTCCACGCGGTAGCGCAGCGGATTGGGGAGTACGGTCACCAGCAAACTGGCTTCATCAACCGTCAACGCCGAAGCGGATTTGCCGAAAAAATGGCGCGCGCCCGCTTCCACCCCGAAAACAGTTTCATCAAATTGAACGATGTTGAGATAGATTTCCAGAATCCGCTGCTTCGACCAAAATGTTTCCACAAAAATGGTGATGAAGGCTTCGATGATTTTTCGGGTGTAGGTGCGCGAGGGAAACAGGAAGAGGTTTTTCACCAATTGCTGGCTGATGGTGCTCGCGCCCCGCAGCGGCTTGCCCGCGCGATTCGATTTCCACACCTGCACCATATGCCCCCACGCAAAGCCGGTGTGTTCGGGAAAGTTGGGGTCTTCAAATGCCACCGCCGCCAAGCAGAGGAAGGGCGGGAAGTGAGAAGCATCCACCCAATGGAACGAAAGCTCGCCCCGCCAGCCTTTTTTTCTCAACCGTGATTTTGTCTGAAGCATATACGCCGATATGGGCGGATTTATCCGGCGCAGTAGGATTATCGACCCCAGAAAAACGAACCACAGCAACGCGGCAACGCGCGCGCCTATATTCAGCGCGGAAGGGGGTTGCCGCCACAGCCAGAACGCAACCGGAATGGTACTCGCAATGAACGCGACAACCAAGATGCGAAGTGCGCCGTTGATGACCCCTTTCACCAACGATTTTTGTCGGTTGAAGAATGAAACCGGCGTGTTATGTGGTCGCATTGTGTCCTTTTGGGTGTGCGAAATTAATTTACAGGTGTATCTATACAGCCATCAGGGTGACAAATGTCATTGCGAGCGAAGCGAAGTTGAAAATGCCCGAAGGGTGCAATCTCCGGGTTGAATAGTGGGGATTGCTTCAGCCCTACGGGCTTCGCAATGACACCCCTGTATAAATACTTACGGGTTTTACTTTTTCAAGCCGAGCGGGTCGTCCGGGTTGATGCCGTCAACAAACGGGATTTTGCGGTCAACATTGGTCAGTTGATACACCAACCCCAGCCAATTATTGAAAATCGCCTTCCCCGTGTCGCGCCATGTATTGTCCAGATGCGGCTTGATTTGCGCCTCCGGGAAGGGGGGGATGGGCGTCCCCTGCCGCAGCCCATTTTCCACAATGTGATGATACTCGTCGGCAATTTCGGCGGCGGCGGGCGAGAAATAGTTGTCAGGATGGGGCGGATAATCAGCGCGCTCACCGGCGATGAAGCGATTCACCTCTCGTTTGTACTCTTTCAGCAGGCTCACCCGGTCATATTCGGGATGTCCCTGCAAATAGACGATGCGCAGTTTATCGGGTCCCACCGCCATATGGACGCCCCCCTCTTCACTATAAACCAGCACGGTGAACCCCGCTGCCTCCAATTGGGCGCGGCTCACATCGTTGTTGCGGGAATGCGGCACATCGAAACGGGTGTTGATGTCGCGCAGTAGCGGATGGTACGCGCCGGTGATGCGATGGGTGTAGACGCCCCAGCGTTTTTTCGGCAGCCGCCGCCGTTCAATGCTGTGCAATGCCTGAGCGATGGCATGGGTTGCCAGACAGGAACACAGCGTGGAAGTGACATGTTCATTCGCCCAGTTGATGATTTCCTGCAAAGGTTCCCAAAACGGTTCCTGCTGCAAGCTCGGATTGGCAACATTCGCCCCGGTGATGATGAGCGCATCCAGCCCGTCGCGGCGCAAATCGTCGAAAGAAACATAATAGCGGTCAATATACGCCTGTGTTTCGGGGCTGCGGGGCAACTCCGGAATGGTGAACGGATAGACGTAAAATTGGGCAATCTGATTGCTGCCCCCCACCAGACGCATAAATTGCACCTCAGTGGCTTGCAGCGCGGCGTCGGGCATCATATTCAGAAACCCGATGTGCAATTCGCGGATATCCTGTTTCAGTGCCTCTTCCAAAGACAAAACTTCCTGCCCGCGACGGCTCACGGTTTCAAGGGTGGGTAATGGCATATGGGCAACGAATGGCATAAGTCTGTTCCTGTCGGTAATTCGGGTTGAAAGATAAAAGCACATCACAAAAAACCCCATCGGCGAGCGATGGGGTGGACGCGGCTGAATTTCTGAAATTATAGTGAAAATCGGTTTCATTGCAAACCCAATGCGTGACTCTTTTCAGTTGACCGCCGACCGCTGACCGCTGATAGCCCGCCTTCCGCCGCCAAATTACGCGATGCGCTTTTTTGCGGTATAATGTCTCCGGCAGTCGATTGGTTGCTTTTAACGATGTTGTGAAAATGAAGGAATCCATTATGAAAAAATTCGTTGTGCTGATATTGCTGGCGCTGGCGCTCGCCGGATGTTCCATTGCGTTGCCCGGAAGCACCCCTTCCACCGCCGAAGCCCAAACGCCGCCGACCAAAGCGGTGGTCATTGTGCCCAAAGCGCCCACTGCCACCAACTTCCCGCGCATCGGCACACCGACCCCCGTCCCGCCGACCCCCACCCCCCGGGCGACGCCGACCCCCGCCGCCACCCGCGCGGCAATGTTCGACGATGCGACGCTGGCGCAGTTGATGGCGGGAACCATCAAAAGTGCGGGGATTGACGCGCAGGTTTCCATTGAAGACAATCGCGCCACCGGCGGGCAGCGGGTTGCCAATATTGTGCTGGTCTCAAATTACAATCTGGAAGACAGCGACCTGCTGTTGAAACTTTTTGTGCTGGAAGTGGGCAACGCGCTGCGCACCATCCGCGCCTTCAGTGAGGGCGATATGCAAGCCGATTTGGACGCGGCACACTTGGTGGTGAATGACAAAAACGGCAACGAGTTCGGCACAGTGACCGCGCCGATGCCCGAAATCGTCCGCTTTTTGGACGGCAAAATCGGCGTTTCCGAAGCATTGTCCCAGCTTTCCGCCACCGGCGTGTTCGCATCGTTCATTGAAAATCAATAACTGAAACCGTACCGAAAAACATCATGACGCTATCAACTTCCACCCCAACCCCCGTCACCACCGACGAGTCGAAATTCCACACCGAACAAGTCTTGACCATCGTCAGCGGGCATTTTATACACGACACCTACAGCGCGTTCGTTTCGCCCCTGCTGCCACTGCTGATGGAAAAGATGTCCCTGTCGCTCACGGCGGCGGGGTCACTGGCGGCGTTCATCCAGTTCCCCGCCCTGCTCAACCCGCTGATTGGCTATCTGGCGGACAAAGTGAGTCTGCGCTATTTTGTCATCTTCGCCCCCGCCGTGACCGCCACAATGGTCAGCCTGCTGGGCTT
>JAJRSQ010000194.1 GCA_024278725.1 Chloroflexota bacterium | reverse complement strand
CGGAAGGGTTGAGCGCGATGCCATGCCGGGAAGGTATTGGTGCTGTATCGCTGATGAAAAGTTGCCAGCCCCACCTGAAAACGGTAGTTGCTCAAATCGGTGTAAAATCGCCCCAGCGCGTCGCCGAGCAGCAACCCTTTGTAAACGATGGTGCGCCCGGAAAACGAACACACGTACAGGTCGGCGTTGGCGGCGCGCGCTTCTTTTTCGATGATGCGGCGCGCCAGATAGAGTTTCCGTTCAAATTCGGCGGGGGAAATGCCGTCATCGGCGGGGGCGACGATTGCCTGAATGATGGTCGGTTTGGTGGCGTCAGCCTGCGGTCCGAGCGCGCGCACATCTTGCGGCACATCGCGCCACATCAGCAGGGTGATGCCCAAATCGTCCCGTTTCAGCACGGTTTCAATGAGACGCAATCCGGCGGTGGCGGCGGCGGAATCTCGCGGCAGAAAGAATTGTCCCACTGCCAGATGCCCCGCTTTCGGCGCGGCAATGTGTCGTTGAGCCAACTCTTCGGCGAAAAAAGAATACGGGAGCTGGCACATGATGCCCGCACCGTCGGAGGTTTTGCCGTCCGCCAGAATGCCGCCCCGATGCACCAGATTCGAGAGGGCTTTCAGCGCCATGGGCAAAATATCGGGATGCGATTTGCCATCCACGTATGCCACAAAGCCGATGCCGCACGCATCATGCTCAAATTGGGGGGTGTAAAGGGTATTTCCGATGGCTTGATAACCGGCGTGTATAGCGGTCTTTTGCGGATACACAGGGTCCTCCTTTCTTCAGGCGCAGTTTGCCCGAAGGTAAAATAGTGTGAGGTGACGACCCTGTCGTAAAACGCCGTTGTTTTTTCCTCGAAAATTCTATGAGTGAGGGCGTATTGTAACATAGGGTACAATAAAAATCAATAGAAATTTTTGACCCGCTCGAACCTGTTTGCTATAATTTTTTCTGATTTCATCGCACGTGTTCAACGATGGAGGCAGAGATTGGGAAGTGTTCTTGTATTAAATGCCTCTTACGAACCTTTGAGTGTCGTTTCCGTCCAACGCGCCATCGTACTCTTGCTCAAAGAAAAGGCAGAGGTGGTAGAAGCGGCGCAAGCAGTCTTGCGCTCCGAACGACTGGCATTTCATGTGCCGCTCGTGATTCGGTTGGTGTATTATGTCCGCATTCCGCACCGAATTTCGTTGCCGGTGTCTCGCCGGGCGGTTTTAGTGCGCGACCAATACACTTGTCAGTATTGCGGCAAGCAACCCGGTCGGCAGGCATTGACCATTGACCATGTGCTGCCCCGTTCTCGTGGCGGGAAAACCCGTTGGGAGAATGTGGTTGCCGCCTGCAAGCAGTGCAACGGCAAAAAGGGGAATCGCACCCCGGAGGAAGCGGGGATGATGCTGAAAACACCGCCCGCCAAACCGCGCTATTTTGCTATGGCGTACATGACCAGCGTGGAAACGCGCAACGCCTGGGAAAAATATATGTGGTGATGATACCGTGCCTCGCACGGTATTTTTTTTGACGCGCAAAACATTCTGTGCTATACTGATAGTGTGAAAATCACACTAAATGGTGGCGGCGATGGGATACAATCCGGATAAATACGATAAACCCTCGGTGACGGTGGATGTGGTACTGTTCACCCTGCTGGATGAGGCGCTGAAAGTTTTGCTCATCAAACGAAAGTTGACGCCGTTTCGCGGGCAGTGGGCGTTCCCCGGTGGATTTGTGCGGATGGATGAATCGCTGGAAGATGCCGCCTACCGTGAATTGCAGGAAGAAACGGGCGTCCCGCGCGAGGCGGTTTATTTGGAGCAGCTGTACACCTTCGGTGAACCGGAACGCGACCCGCGCATGCGCGTCATCACGGTGGCGTATTTCGCGCTGGTGGGCGCAGACAAGCTCGAACCGCCGCGCGGGGGGGATGACGCCGCCGATGCGCAGTGGTTTTCGGCGTACAATCCGCCGCCGCTCGCCTTTGACCACCGGCAAATCTTGGAATATGCCATCACCCGCCTACGCTATAAACTCGAATACAGCGCCGTCGGTTTTCAACTCCTGCCCGAAACCTTCACTCTGAGGGAGTTGCAGCGAGCCTATGAAATTGTGCTGGGCGAAAAACTCGACAAGGGGAATTTCCGCAGCAAATTGCGCAAAGCCGATGTGGTGGAACCGACCGCGCATTATCAGGATTCCGGCGGCAGACCCGCTCGATTGTACCGTTTCAAATCGGATGCGGTGGCAGAGGTGAAAACCCGGCGCTTGTTTCCTTAAGCGGCGGGGGAATTTTTTTAATCAAAATTAGTGTAAAACACACACTTTTGGAGGAATCATATGAACGTTCAAATATTAATTGCCGAAAGTACCCCGTTTTTGGACTGGGTTGTTCGGTGGAAAGAGGCGCTCGCCCCCGTGCCGATGGCGGAAATTGTCGGCGAACACCCGGAACGGGTGGCGGTCATTTCGGTGGATGTCATCAACGGATTTTGTTATGAGGGTCCGCTCGCCAGCCCGCGCGTGGCGAATTTGGTTGACCCCATCACCGCGCTGTTCAAAAATGCCCATGCCGCCGGTGTGCCGCACTTCATTTTGACGCAGGATACCCACCCCGCCGACGCGGTGGAATTCGGCAGCTATCCGCCCCACTGCATGCGCGGCACATCCGAAAGTGAAACTGTGGCGGCGTTCACCGACCTCCCCTTTTTCAACCAATTTCAGGTGATGCCGAAAAACTCGCTCAGCTCCACCATCGGCACCGATTTTCCGGCATGGCTGACGGCGCACCCATCGGTGGACACGTTCATCACCGTGGGAGATTGCACCGATTTATGCACCTATCAATTGGCGATGGATTTGAAACTGCGCGGCAACGCCGCCAATCGCCCCGTGCGGGTGATTTTGCCCGCCAATTGCGTGGACACCTACGATTTACCCGTGGCGGTGGCAGAGGAAATCGGCGCGATTCCGCACGATGGCAATCTGATGCACCTGATTTTTCTGTACAGCATGATGCTCAACGGCGTGGAAGTGGTGGCGGCGGTCAAATAACCCAAAGGACACGAAACGATGTCAATTTTTAATCAACAGCGTTTGACGAATGATGTTTTCAAGCTGGATGTTGACCGGATGCGGCGGGGGTGGTATTCCGACAAATATTTCATCAACATTGCCAACACCCTGCGCAAACTGGCGGCGACGAATTACCGTTTTCAGGGAGATGCCTCCCGGCTGGCGAACACCAACCTTTCCCCCGCCGATTTGCGCACCGGCGATGTGTGGGTGGAGATGCAAATCTTCAACCGCCGCCAGCCCAAAACGGTCGTCGCCGGGGTGGACAAAGCTCTGAGCATGTTGCGTCACTGCACCGGCTATTTTGACGACGACGGCGCATTTGTGGAAACATGGCAGAATTTGGAAGTGACAGCCGTGCATGACGGAACCATCACCCACTATGATGGGGACATCACCCGGTTGCAGCCGGTGATGAAAATTCGCGGGCGTTACCGCGATATTGCCCTGCTGGAAACGCCGATGCTGGGCGCGCTCACGCGGGGGAGCCGCATTGCGACCAATGTGTACAATACGTTGGTGGCGGCGCGCGGAAAGCCGGTGCTTTTTTTCCCCGCCCGCTTCGATGCGCATGAAGTCCAAGCCGCCGACGGGTACGCCTACGACATCGCCGTGAAACGCTTCAATCATGATTATGGCGGGCATGTCGCGTCTTTCGTTTCCACGGATGCGCAGGGCGATTGGTGGGGCGGGTTGGGGGGCGGCACGGTGGCGCACGCCGCCATCGCCAGTTTTTTGGGCGATACGGTTGAGGCAATGTTGGCATTCGCCGCGACGCAGGATGCCGCTGTGCCACGGGTGGCGCTGGTGGATTTCAATAACGATTCCGTCGGCACATCGCTGGCGGTGCTCAAAGCGATGTTCGCCCGCTACCGTGCAGCCATCGTCGCCGGTGATACCGTCGCCGCGCAAAAGTATGTCCTCTTCGGCGTGCGGCTCGACACATCGGGCAGTCTGCGGGACATCAGTTTGCCCCCGCTGGGCGACAAAAAGCTGGACAACGGCGTCAATCCCCGGTTGGTGTGGACGGTGCGGCAGGCGCTAGACCATGCGTGGGCGAGCTGGCAACTTCCCGTCGAATGGCAGGCGCGGGCGCAGGAATATTGCCAAAACGTCAAAATTGTGGTGAGCGGGGGATTCAATCCGGAAAAAATAAAACAGTTTGAAAGTTTGAGCGTTCCGGCGGACATTTACGGCGTGGGTTCCAGCTTGATGAGCAATGATGATTACTTGGGCACGAACACCGATTTCACTGCCGATGTGGTGCAGGTTCGGCTGGCGGGCGAATGGGTTCCGATGGCAAAAGTGGGGCGATTTGCGTGCGAAAACCCCGATTTGGAGCCGGTGGATTTGTCGCCATTATAGCCGTTAAAATCCCCAAACAGTCTAATTGACATGCCGGGGGTGTTGTGTTATGATGACTTGGGGAGATTGCTCCACACACTATTTTACAGACCGGGCGGAAGGAGTATACGTCAAAATGGCATCTCGCACAGAACAAATGGTAGCTCGTTTACGGGATTTGCAAGCCGGAACCGCCGATATTGAAGCATCGGCGGTGGTGAGCGTTGACGGGTTGATTATGGCATCATCTCTGCCGCAAGATATTGAGGAAGACCGCGTGTCGGCGATGTCGGCGGCGATGTTGTCACTGGGAGAGCGCATCGCGCAGGAGTTGAGCCGAGGGTATCTCGACCAGGTGTATATTCGCGGAACCAATGGTTACGTGATTTTGATGTCGGTGGGGGAAGAAGCCGTTTTGACGGTGATGGCGCGCGCCGACGCGAAACTGGGGCTGATTTTCCTTGACATGAAACGCGCCGCCGAAGACCTGACCCGCCTGGTATAATCGATTGACAGACCACAGACACCGCCTCGAATGGGGCGGTTTTTTTATTCCGGTAATGGTGCAGAAGTAAGTGATACGTCATTGCGAGGGCGTAGCCCGAAGCAATCTCCGTGCCCCAATAGCGGGGATTGCTTCGCCTTCGGCTCGCAATGACAGTTGCCGTCACTTACGATTGAACCACTACCTTTATTCCATCCCCAACGGGATGAAGTTGTCGCCATACGCCCCCAAATTGGGACCCAATGCATCCCGGTAGTCGGGGCGGAAAGCCCACGCTTTATCACACGCCTGACATTTCAGACAATTGGCGGGCGGGCAAGCCTTCGTCAGCGCGTTGGTGTGGGCGCGTTTCAAATCCCAACTGAAATACGATTTACTCACCCCCGCGTTGACGGTATCCCACGGCAACGCCTCCGACACTTCCCGCTCGCGCAGATAGTCCGCTTCGCTCAACGATTCCGCCGCCAGCGCCCGCCGCCATTCCTTCAGCGAGACCCGCTTCATCTGCGCCAGCACGCGACCCAACCGCTTATCGCCGCGCGCCAGCACCCCTTCCACCGCCGCCCACGCCGGGCTGTCGCTGCGCACCATGATGCCGTGCGAATGCAATCGCTGTTCCAGATAGCGCACCCGCGTTTCGATGGCTTCCACGGGCATCATCGCCGTCCACTGAAACGCCGTTTGCGCTTTGGGCACGTACGGGGTGGCATTAATTGCCATATTGCGCGGAAATTCCGCCTTCGCCGCTAGCGCCAATTCGGCGATGGCTTCCACGTCCGCTTCGGTTTCGGTCGGTTGTCCCACCATAAAATACATCTTCAATTGCGGGAAATTATATTTTGCTGCCAGCCCGACCGCATGCAATATCTGCGCATCCGACTGGGGTTTGTTGATGACCTTTCGCATCCGCACCGACCCCGCTTCCGGGGCGATGGTGAGGGTTTGGTTGCCACTTTCCGCCAACCCTTTGATGAGCGGTTCGGAGATGGGGTCTACCCGCATGGAAGATGCCGTGAGCCGCGCGCCCATCTGCCGTAATTCCGTGGCGATGTGGTCAATCCATGAATGGTCGCTCACGGCGGCGCTCACCAGTCCGATGCGGTCTCGGTGTGCCAAGCCGTGTTTCGCCGCTGCCAAAACGGTGTCCAGATGCATTTCCCGCATCGGGCGGTAGATGTACCCCGCTAGACAGAACCGGCAGCCGCGACCGCAGCCGCGCGCAATTTCAATCAGCGTGCGGTCGCCGAATTCGGTGTGCGGGGTGTAAATCTGGGTGACGGTGGGAAAGTTGTTTAGGTCTTTCAGCCATACCCGCGCCACCTGCCGGTCGCTCACGGCGGGCACATACATGCCCGATACCTGCGCCAGCGATGCCAGCGCATCGGCGCGGGGCTGGTTGATGGCTTCCCACAGCGCGTCAATCAGCGGCGGCACAATCGCCTCCCCTTCGCCGATGGCGAACCCGTCGAAAATCTCAGCCATCGGTTCGGGGTTGGTGTACACTGCCGGTCCGCCGGCGATGATGATGGGGTCGGCGGCGGAGCGGTCGGCGGCAAAAAGGGGAATGCCCGCGCCTTTCAGCATGGCAATCGCGTTGAAATAGTCCAGCTCATACGATATGCTGAAGGCAATCACCGGGAATTCGGATAACGGCGTCTGGGATTCAAGGGAGATGATGGGGTCGGTGGGGCGGGGGGGCTGCTGCAACCCGTGAAAAACCCGCTCGCACACCACATCCGGCTCATTGTTGAAAAGCCGGTACAGCGTTTGCATACCCAAACTGCTCATCCCCACCCGGTAGCTGTTCGCATATACCAGCGCGATGGGTAATTTGCCGCCCCAGTTTTTGACGGTCGCGCCTTCTTCCTGCGCTAAAATTTTCTTCAGTTTTTCTTCAAAACGGTAGTTTCGTTTCATAGCACCACATTTTTATTGAATTTACGATAAAAATTATACGTGCGATGTGGTGTGTGGGCAAACGGTGGGGGGAAGAGGGGGGGAATGGAGATTAGAGATTGGTCATTGGAGTTTCAACCTCCGACAACCAATCTCCAATCTCTAATTATCCGGTCATCAATTTTAACACTCGCTGTGACCGCAGGAGTGGCATTTTTTGCACCCCTCAATCATCAGAAAAGTGGCGTTGCCGCAAGTGGGGCAGATGTCCCCTTTTATGGATGAAAAATCCAGTTGGAAGGCGTATGGCTCGTCCTCGTCGTCTTCGTCCGGCAAGCCGGGCAAATCCGCTTGGGAATTGAAGCCGATGTGTTCCGCCAGCGCTTGCGCCACCGCGTCGGGCAGGCTCATCACCCGTTTTTTGCCGAAGCCGTGCGGTCTGCCGGAGCCGATGCCGCGCAGTTGGGCGATGATGTCCTGCACGCGCTCATACGCGCTGAGCGGGCTGGGCATACGCAAAATCAAGCTGATGAGCCGCCCCAGTCCTTCGGCATCCGCCGCCACATCCGAGCCGACTTTTGCCACGTTGATGAACACCTCAAAGGGTTCGTTTCTGCCCTGCCCGTTGTAATTCACGGTGATATACGCCGTGCCGATGGGCGTCGCTTTCCGGTAGGTGTCGCCGCGCAGCACGGTGGGGCGCACCCGCGGTTTGAAGTCGGCGAGTTGCGGCGCGGGGGTGTCGGCGGGTTTTTCCTCTTTTTTCGCCGTCAGCACCTGTTCATCCCGCGAGCCGTCGCGGTAAATGGTGCCGCCCTTCGCTCCGAGGTCATACATCAGTTCATACAGCGCGCGGGTTTGTTCCACGGTGTAATTGTTGGGGGTGTTGCAGGTTTTGGAAATGCTGGAGTCAACCCATTTCTGGATGGCGGCTTGCACGCGCACGTGCTCTTCCGGCGTCAAATCCATGGCGGAAACGAAATATTCGGGCAACGGTTCATCCGGGTGCGCCGATTTCCATTCGTCGTACACGTCCACCCGTTCGATGTTGGTTCCCATGCGCCCCATGCGTTCCCATTCCCAGAAATAATACGGTTCGATGCCGGTGGATGTGCCGACCATTGTGCCGGTGGTGCCGGTGGGCGCTTGGGTCAGCAGGGTGACGTTGCGAATTCCCTTTTCTTTGATGGCTTGGCGCACGTTGGCGGGCAGCTGTTTCACAAAACCGCTTTGCAGGAATTTTTCGGCGTTGAATTTTGGGAAAGCCCCTTTTTCGGCGGCGTTGTCGGCGCTGGCGAGGTACGCTTCGGTGGCGATGAATTTATACAATTTGTCGATGAATTTTTCGGCTTTGGGACTGCCATACGGCAACTTCAGGCGGATGAGCATTTCCGCCAGCCCCATCGTGCCCAGCCCCACCCGCCGCTCGGAGAGTTGCTGGTTGGCGTTTTCGGCAAAAAAGTAGGGGGTGTTGTCGATGACGTCATCCAAAAAGCGGACGGCGTAGCGCACGGTTTTGCCCAAATCGTCCCAGTTGACCTTCCCGCCGGTGACGAAGCGCGAGAGGTTCACCGCGCCCAGATTGCACACGCCCCATGAGGGCAATCCCTGTTCGCCGCACGGGTTGGTGCAGCGAATGGTGGAATAGTACCACGAATTGCTCATTTTGTTGTAGCGGTCAATGAAAAAGACGCCCGGCTCCGCGCTCGCCCACGCGCTTTCGATGATGGTATTCCAGACTTCGCGGGCTTTGACGGTTTTGTGGACGACGACCGGTTTGCCGGCGGCGCGCCAGGCGTTCAAATCGCCATCCCACCATTCATTGTAGGAGGAATCGCCGGTGTCGGGGAAGACCAGTTGCCAATCGTCATCGGCTTTGACCGCCGCCATGAAATCATCGCTGATGGCGACACTGATATTCGCGTTGGTGATTTTCCCCATTTCGCGCTTGCTGTTGATGAATTCCATGATGTCAGGATGCCAATCGTTCAGGATGAGCATCAGCGCGCCGCGCCGGCTGCCGCCCTGTTCGATGAGTCCGGTGACGAAGCTGTACAGCGCGCCCCATGAGACCGACCCGCTGGAGCGTCCGTTCACGCCTTTGACGTAGGCATGGCGCGGGCGCAGCGATGAGAGATTGATGCCCACCCCGCCGCCGCGAGACATGATTTCGGTCATCTGCGAGAGGGTTTCCATGATGCCGCCCCGGCTGTCGTGCGGGGATGGTACGACATAACAGTTGTAATAGGTGAGGTTCTGGTCTGTGCCTGCGCCGGTGAGGATGCGTCCGCCCGGCACGAATTTCCAGTCGTCCAGCAGCCAGCGGAAACGTTTTTCCCATTCGGGTTGCTGTTCCGGGGCTTCTTCGCTGGCGATGCCGCGCGCCACCCGCGCCATCAATTCTTCGGGCTTGGTTTCGATGGGTTTGTCGATGTGTTCCACCGCCCGCGTGATTTCTGTGCCGTCTTTCAGCGTCAGGGTCACATCTGTGCCGGTCAGCGCGGTCACCGTGCCGATTTCACGCTGTCCCGTTTGCAGGTTGGTGCAAACCACCGCCATATCGCCCACGGCGAGCGTCTCTTTTTTCGTGTCTTTCAATGCGTAACGGTCGAGAAAAATTTTTTCGCCCAGAGGCTTTAAATAATTTCGTGTCGTTTTGGCAACCATACGGCAATCCTCCTGATTTGTGCCAATGAAAAATTATTCGTTATCAAGTGGCAGTGGAATTTGGTTTTTCTGCGCTTCTGCGCGGCGTTTGCGTTCCAGCAAATGCTCAATTTCTTCGGCAATGTTGCTGACGTCCTCAAACCGACGGTACACCGAGGCATAACGGACGTATGCCACTTCGTCAATCTTTTGCAGGTGCGCCATCACCAATTTACCCACTGCCAAACTTTGGATTTCCCCACGCCCCATTGCGTACAAATCCGTTTCGATTTCCCGCGCTGCCCCGTCAAGCTGTTCTGCGGAAACGGGACGTTTTGAGCAGGCGATACGCATACTTTTGATGAGTTTGTCGCGTTCAAATTCTTCGCGGCGACCATCGCGTTTGACGATGAGCAGGTTTATGCCCGCCACGCGCTCGTAGGTGGTGAAACGCTGGTGGCAGTCGCTGCATTCGCGGCGACGGCGGATGCCGTCCGGTACTTCGCGGGTGTCAATGACCCGGCTGTCGTTGCTGTGACAATATGGACATTTCATGGATTTTCTCCCCACTGTGTTTACATAAAAACCCAAATCTTGGCATTAAAAAACCACTATATATTGTGGTCTGTATATAGTAAACACATTATCTTGTGGTCTTTCGTGAAAATAGTATACACGATTTTGCCCGCATGGGCAAGCTAAAATCGGTGTTTTAACCTTAAAAAATGGGACGAGTTTTTGGCGGAGACAAAAAAAGCCCCACCGAACCATCCGGTGGGGCGAGGATTTTTTGGGGGATTAGCGGGAGCCGCGTCGCAGGAATGTCGGGACATCCAAATCATCCTGGTCGAAGCGTTTGTTGATGGTCGGGAAGTCGATGGTCTTTTTCGGCTGCCCGGCGATGGTGGGGGGCTGTTGCACGGCGGCAACCGCGTCAAAGCCGGTGGCGATGACGGTGATGCGCAGATTGTCCTCCATCGTTTCATCAATGACCGCGCCAAAGATGATGTTGGCTTCGGGATGCGCTTTGGACTGGATGATTTCCGCCGCTTCGTTCACTTCAAACAGGCTGAGGTTGCTGCCGCCGGTGACGTTGAACAGAATTGCCTGCGCGCCGTCAATGCTGACATCCAGCAACGCCGAGGTGACGGCGGAGTTGGCGGCATCGGTGGCGCGGGTGTCGCCGCTGGCGTAGCCCATTGCCATCAATGCCGTGCCGCCGCCACTCATCACCGAGCGCACGTCGGCGAAGTCGAGGTTAATCAAGCCGGGGACGGTGATGAGTTCGGAAATGCCCTGAATACCCTGCCGCAGAACGTCGTCTGCCACCAGGAAGGCTTCGGTCATGCTGGTACGTTTGTCGACAATGCTCAACAGGCGGTCGTTGGGAATGGTGATGAGTGTGTCCACGGTTTCTTTGAACAGTTCCACGCCTTCGTCGGCGGCGCGCATGCGGTTGCGCCCTTCAAATGAGAAGGGTTTGGTGACCACGCCGATGGTCAGGGCGTGCATTTCGCGGGCAATCTCGGCGATGACGGGCGCGGCGCCGGTGCCGGTGCCGCCGCCCATCCCACAGGTGACGAAAACCATGTCTGCGCCGTCAATGATGTTCGCCAAGTCATCGGCGGATTCTTCCGCGGCTTTTTTGCCGACTTCAGGGTCGCCGCCCGCGCCCAAACCGCGCGTAATTTTATCGCCGATGCGCATTCGCGTGGGGGCATTGCTGGCGAGCAGGGCTTGCGCGTCGGTATTCACGGCGATGAAATCCACGCCGCGCACACCGGCATCGATCATCCGGTTGACGGCATTGGAGCCACCGCCGCCCACACCGATTACCTTGATTTTGGCTAAAGAATCCGGCTCCGCATTTGTTTTTCGATATGACATGATAACTGCCTCCTAAAATAGGTTTTTCCAGAGAAGCCGGAGAGTGAAAACCTGCAAACGCGAAGCGTGGTTCAAAGTTGGGTGCGCTCTCCAGCCCCATATTATCCGAGTATTTTTATGATTGCCCCGGCAGAAATGCTTGTTTCAGCCAGG
>JAJRSQ010000193.1 GCA_024278725.1 Chloroflexota bacterium | reverse complement strand
TGACGATCATCTCTGATTTTCTCGAGCATCATTCACCTTTTTGGATGAAATCTTACCCGATTTCACTTTTTGTTTCAACTCCCGCTATTCGGGAACAAGTCTATTGACTTGTTGCAGTGTTTTTCCAGTGATTGCGCCACCCACAAAATTGTCTGCCACAGGTCTTGACGATTTTCCCGATAATGGTATAATCCCCTCCGATGTAACCGACCGGTTGGTCGGTTTTTGAAAAAACTTTCGGAGGAACAATGAATATTCTATTTTTCTTGCATTCACTATGGCGTTGGGTTGTGCTGGCAGTTGCCATTGTCACCATTATTAAACTGGCAATGGGATTGATTGGGCGCAAATCGTGGAGCAACACCGATAATCTGCTCGGTCTGGCATTCACCACGGTTTTCGACATTCAACTGCTGCTGGGGCTGATAGTGTATGCCGGAACTTTCATGAATCTGCATCCCCTGCGCTGGTATCCGTCAATTGCGCGGTTGTCTATGGAACATGTGACGCTGATGATTTTGGCGCTGGTGGTGATACATGTCGTATGGATGCGGGTCAAAAGACAATCAACGGATAGCAAAAAATTTCGCACCGGACTCATCGGGTTTGGGGTGTCATTGCTGATGATTGCGGCTGCTGTGCCCACGTGGGCAATGTCAGTGGCTGCGTGATTGGGGGAGATATGGCTGTTACCGAACAATTAGCCAGCCGAGACCGCATCTTGCGTGAAGCGACTCGTCTGTTCATTGAGCAGGGATACCACCGCCTGTCAATGCGGGAACTGGCGGAAAATGCCGGCATCTCGAAAGCGGGCATCTACCATCACTTTAAAGACAAAGAAACGCTTTTTCTGGCGGTGCTTTGTTCCCATTTGGAAGTGCTGGAAGCTGTGATACAATCAGCGCGCGCAATTGAGGGGGATGCCCGCCGGCGCATCGAGTATTTGGTGCGCGGCATTCTGGCGTTTTCCCCCTCTCAGCGGGCTATCATCCGCGTGGCGCGGCAGGAAATGGATCAACTCAGCGCCGCCGGAAAACAAACCTTACGAAAGGAGTATCACCAAAAATTTATTGCGCAAATCACGCAACTCCTTGCCGAAGGAATAGAGGCTGGAGAATTAATTGCGGTTGACCCTCAACTGTTGACTTGGGCGCTGTTGGGGTCAATCAATCCGTATTTGTACCCTTCCCATACCGCCGGAAAAACCGTTTCCGATGAAACCATCGCAACCGTGTTGCAAATTTTCTTTTATGGCGTTATTCCGCGCTAATTATTTGAGGATTATATGCAGACCAATAAAAAAAACCTGATTATTTTATTTGCCACAATGGTGGTGGTGATGCTCGGTTTTGGCATCATCATCCCGATTTTACCGTTTTACGTTGAATCAATGGGCGCATCCGGGCGCGATTTAGGCTTGCTGATGGCAGTCTACGCTCTGATGCAACTTATCTTTGCCCCCGTGTGGGGCGGCATTTCCGACAAAATCGGACGCAAGCCGATTTTAGTTGCGGGCATCCTCGGAAATGCGCTCACCCAACTGTTGATGGGACTTTCAACCCAACTGTGGATGCTTTTTGCGGCGCGAATTTTAGCCGGTGTGCTGGCGTCCGCCACCCTGCCCACCGCAATGGCATATATCGGCGATAGCACCTCGGAAGAGAACCGCAGCGGCGGCATGGGCATCATCGGCGCGGCAATGGGCGTGGGGATGGTGCTGGGACCGGGCGTTGGCGGCAGTTTGGCTGCCATCAACCTGTCCATGCCATTCTACCTGGCGGCAATATTGTCGATGGTGGTGCTGGCATTTGTGGTGTGGATGTTGCCGGAATCGTTGCCGGAAGAATATCGCACCGAAAAAGGGGGCAAAATTCAGGGTCCCAACTTCGGAGCGATGTGGCGCGCCCTTTTCGGTCCGCTCGGTTTCCTGATGCTGATGTCCTTTTTAATCAGCTTTGGGCTGACGAACTTTGAGGGCATTTTCGGATTATACGCGCTGGAACGGTACGGGTACACGCCGTTTCAAGTGGGGATGATATTGATGGGCATCGGAGTCACGGCGGCGGTGGTGCAGGGCGTTGCCGCCGGCAAAGCCGCGAAGCGATGGGGGGAAAGCCGGGTGCTGGAAGCCGCGCTCTTCATCAGCGCCATTGGCTTCGGGCTGATGCTCACCGCAACGAATATGCCGTCGGTGGCGCTCACCTCCTCCTTTTTCATCATCGGCAATGCGCTGATGCGCCCCGTGCTGGCGGCGATGATTTCGCAAAAAAGCACCCGCAGCGAGCAGGGGGTGGCGTTGGGCTTGCACAACTCCTTCATGAGCTTGGGGCGGGTGATTGGTCCCACGTGGGCGGGGTTCATGTTCGATTTTAACATTTCGTTGCCGTACATCAGCGGCGGCATCGTCATGGTAATTGCATTGATTCTCACCGTGGTGTGGATTGCCCGGGGCGGCGATAAAACGCCGCACAAAGCGGCGGAATCGGTGGTGATTGCGGCGGAATAATTTTCCCCGGAATCGTCGAGGCGAGACCATTTGGTCTCGCCTCATTGAGTGTAGGAAATTCTCGCCTACGCCATGCTGTCAGATGAATGTTACGGGATTAATTATAGCCGGGACAGCTCATTTTTTCAAGTGGCGCAGAGTAAATTTAGAGTAAATTTTCAATTTCTGCCAGCACGTGCGACAGCACCTCATCCAACGTGCCGGTAGTGGTCGCTCCCGCTGCCGGCACGTGTCCCCCCCCGCCGAATTTTGCGGCAACGCGATTCACCGGCACACGCCCATTGCTGCGCAGGCTGATTTTCACCCGCTCGCGCGGCAGTTCCACCAGAAACACCGATACATCCACCCCTTTGATTTTCTGCGACATCCCGCTGAAATTGTCCAAATCCGATGATGCAATTCCGAAACGTTCCAGCACGTCCAATGAGAGCGTGCTGTACGCGGTGCGTCCATGATGGGTGAGGGCAATATTTTGCAGCGCGTATCCTTCCAACTGCACTTTTCCGAGCGGGTGCTGCTCATAGAGTAAATTGTACACCGTCGCTGGTTTTGCTCCCGCTTCAATCAGCGTGGCGGTGATGCGGTGGGTGCGCGCACTGGTGCTGGAAAAGCGGAAATTCCCCGTATCGGTGACAATGGCGGTATACAGCGCGGTTGCCATCTTTTCGGAAATTGTGCCGCCCATTGCCGTTATCAGCGAGACGATGAGTTCGCCCGTTGCCGCCGCGGTGGGGTCAACATGGGCAATGTCGGTGTATTGCACGCTGTTGGGGTGATGGTCGATGCACACCGACGGTTTGTTCAACGCGCCCAGCGCGCCGCCAACTCTGCCCAGCCGATTCCACCCGCCGCTGGCATCCACAACCAGAATGGCGTCGGCTTCCGCCAGCGCGTGCCGGTGGGTGCGCGGCGAAAAAGTTTCCACCAGATTGTCCGGGTCGATGAAGGCGTAGCTCGGCGGCATCGGGTCGCTGTTCAGGATGCGCACATCCTTCCCCAAATTGATGAGGTGATATGCCAGCCCCAATTCCGAGCCGAGGGCGTCGCAGTCGGGGTTGGTGTGCGCGCTGATGATGAATCGCTGGTGTTTTTTCAGTTCATTGATGATGGGTGTCCACATATGTTATGCCTCGGTGATGGGTAAATTTAGGTGCAGAGCGGCACGAGTCAATCCGGCGATGGTTTTGGCGTCTTCCACCTCACCCCGCCGAATCATGGCGAATGCCTCTGTCCACGGAACGGTGATATTTTCAATATGTTCGTCGAAATCAAATTCAGTGGGTCCCGGCGTTAAATCCCGCGCCAGATAGAGGTGTAGGAATTCCGTCAAGATGCCGGGGGCGGTGTAAAATCCCCCCAGATATTCCCAGCGGGCGGCGTGGTCGCCCGTTTCTTCCGCCAATTCACGGGGCGCGGCAACGGCGGGGTCTTCATCGGCGTTGAGCGTTCCGGCGGGCAGTTCCACTATCCATTTTTGTGCGGCGGCGCGAAATTGCCGCACGAGACGCACGCTGTTATCGGCGGTCAGTGCCACAATCACCACCGCCCCTTTGGTGCTGACAATTTCGCGGTTCACCGGCGTGCCGTCGGTCAGTTGGGCTTCTCTGACGCTGAAGGTGAGCATTTTACCGCTGTAAATTGTCTTTTCGGTTAAGATGTGTTCCGGGTTCATGTAATCTCCTTTGCCCATAAAAAAACGCTACCAGCGTGTAGGATACTGATAGCGTTCTGTTTGTCAATTTTGTGCGGTTTACGGTATGTTGAGCGCCTGTCCGATGTAAATGGTGTTCGGGTCGGTGATGCCGTTGGCGCTCATTAATGCCGCCACGGTGGTGTTGAAATTCACGGCGATGGTGTAGAGTGTGTCGCCCGGCTGCACGATGTAGGTGCTGCCGCTGCCCGGCGCGGTTGTGCCGTCGGTGGGGATGCGGAGTTTTTGCCCGACGTAAATCAGGGTGGGGTCGGAAATACCGTTGTACGCGGCGATGGTCACTGCATCCACGTTATATTTCAACCCGATGCGGAACAGATTTTCACCGGGTTGGACGATATGGATGATTTCCGAGCCGCCGGTGGTTGTCCCGCCCGATGTGTCGCCGGCGGGGCTGCTCCCCGGCGTGGCGGTTGCGGTGGGAATCAACTCGGTGCTATTGCCCGCTTCGGATGCCATCGGGGTGGCAGTGGCGGCGATGACAACCGGGGTCGGGGTGCCCAAAACGGGTGCGGGGGTGGCGGTTGCACCCACGGCGAGCACGGTCGGCGTGCCGTCGAGCGAGAGCGGAATTATTGGGGTGGGGATGCCGGTTGGCGTCCCGGGAAGTTCAGGACGTTCACGGGTACATCCGGTAAGCCCGATGACGGTGGTGATGATGGCAAGCACGATGGTATATTTTAGAAATTTATTCATGGAACTTCCTCCGCAAAACACCTCAAGATGACATAAATATCATATCATACCGCAGGTGTTACGTCAAGTTGAGCTGATTATTCGGCGCGGTTGTTGCAAAGTAAATTTTAAGGTTGCCGGTTTTCATGATTTCACGCCGCAGGGGCGATTTGCGAGCCGCTCTTACGCATTTTCTTCCGGTTTTAACGAAAATCGGTGGCGTTGTAGGGGCACGCTGCAGCGTGTCCCTACATTTCCTGCGCAAAGTATTGTTTGTCAAGCGACTTTGCAACAGCCGTGGATTATTCGGCGCGGGGTGGCGCGGTGATTCCGATTTTGCCATCATTGCGGCGGCAGATTACAATATCCGCGCGACAAAAAAAGAACTACAGCGAATTGAGGCTCAATTATGCGGCAAATTACGGCAAATGTGTTTGGCTTTTCGGGGTTGAAAATGGGACGGGTGTATGCCATCGTTGACCCCGACGGCATCACCCTGATTGACGCGGGACTTCCGCCGGCGCCGCAGAAAATTGCGCGGCAGTTGGCGGTACACGGCTACCAAATCACCGATGTGAAACGAATTCTGATTACCCACGCCCACGCCGACCACGTTGGCGGCTTGCCGGAATTGCGGCGAATGTCGGGGGCGCGGGTGTTCGCTTCGGCATTGGAGATGCCGATGGTTGAAGGGCGTGAAATGCCGGTGTACCCCCCGCGCGCGTCGATTCCGCTTTCGGCGCGGTGGATGGCGCGGGATGCGGAACTGCTCCCCGGCGCGCCGGTGGATGTCCGGCTCGACGACGGCGACACCATCCCCGATGTGTTGGGCGGGTTGCAGGCGTTGCTCACCCCCGGACACACGCCGGGGCATCTGGTCTTTTGGCATCCCCAACGCCGTTTGCTTTTCTGCGGCGATGTGGTGCTGAATCTGTGGGGGCGACAGTTGCCCTTTGCGGCATTCACGCCCGATATGGCGGCGAATATCGCTTCGGTGCAACGGATTGCCGCGCTGGAGCCGGACGTTATTTGTTTCGGACATGGTAACCCGCTGGTGAAAAATGCGGCGGCGTCCCTGCGGCGTTTCGCGGCGGCGGTGGGTCATCAGAAAAAATTGGAGGCATGATGCGAGAGATTTTACCGGAAATTGAACAGTGGTTGCGAGACGGAAAACAAGTTGCGCTGGCGACGGTGGTGAAGGTGTACGGCTCTGCGCCGCGCCCGTTGGGGTCGAAGATGGCGGTTTCGTCGGCGGGGGATATGGTCGGCTCGGTGAGCGCGGGGTGCGTGGAAGGGAACGTTTTTCAGGAGGCGCAACGGGTGCTGAAGGAAAATCGCCCCAAATTGATTGAATACGGCATCACCGATGAGATGGCGTTTGAGGCGGTGGGGTTGCTCTGCGGCGGCAATATTGATGTGTATATTGAACCGTTGAACTGGTGAGGGGGGCGGCGATGACCTTGTTTCAAACGTTGAAGCAGACGCTGGCGGCACAAAAGTTGGTGGCGGTGGCAACGGTGGTGGATGGCGTTCCGCCGGGGGGGAAAATGCTGGTCTTCCCCGACGGGCGCACGGAAGGCACGTTGGGGGAGTTCACAGAGCCGGTGCGGGCGGCGGCGCTGACGCTGATGCGCGCGCAGCGCTCGGCGCGGCAGGTGTTTGAAGGGGAGACCGCCACCGCCGATGTGTTCATTGAGGTGTATCCCCCCGCTCAGCGCCTGATTGTGGTGGGCGCGGTACACATTGCGATGGTGCTGGCGACTTTCGCCAAAGAGCTTGGGTTTCGCACCATTGTGATTGACCCGCGCGATGTGTTCGCGTCGCGGGAGCGGTTTCCGCAGGTGGATGAGCTGGTGGTGCGTTTCCCGGCGGAGGCGCTGGCGGAGATGTCTCTGGATGAGGGGTGTTATGTGGTGTTTGTGAGCCACAATGCCACCTTCGACAATCCCGCGCTGGCGGAAACGCTGAAACATCCGGTGCGGTATATCGGCGCGCTGGGGTCGAAACGGACGCACGCCAAACGGGTGGCGGCGCTCAAAGAAATGGGGCTGAGCGAGGCGGACATCGGGCGCATTCACGCCCCCATCGGGCTGGATTTGGGCGCGCAGGGTCCGCAGGAAATCGCGTTGTCCATCATCGCCGAAATTGTGGCGGTGAAACGGGGGAGACGGGATTAGCGGCTTGCGCCGTTCAGCTTGAATTTTGCCGCCATCGTTTTCATCGCGTCTGCCATCTCTTTGAGCGATTGCGCCGATGCCGAACCGTCCTCCACTTTTTGGCGCATCGTTTCGCTGATGTTGCGCACATCCACAATCATATTCCGGCTGGTGGCGCTGACATTCGTGGCGTGCGCCAGCGTGTCCTTCACTTCGATGGACTGCCCCGCCATCTGCTCGGTGGCGGCGGTGTTCGATTCCACCACATCGCGCATCACGATGATGGATTGGGTCAGCGTGTGGGATGAATCGCCGATGTGTTGCGCGGCGACGGCGATTTCCTCCACCTGACGGCTCACTTCTTCCGCGGCGGCGATAATGTTGGAGAGTGCCTGCTGCGCTTCGGCGGCGCGGCGCATCCCGGCATCCACCTCCGTCGTGCCTTCGTCCATCGCGGCGACGGCATCCGCCACCACCTGCTGGATGCCCGACAACAGCCCGGCGATTTCCTGTGTCGCCCCTGCCGATTTTTCCGCCAGTTTCCGCACTTCGTCCGCCACCACCGCGAATCCTTTGCCGTGCTCCCCGGCGCGGGCGGCTTCAATGGCGGCGTTCAACGCCAGTAGATTCGTCTGTGCGGCAATTTCATCAATTGTTTCAATGATGTCCCCAATTCTTTCGGATTGTCTCCCCATCTCTTTAACTTTTTGCGCTGAAAGCCCCACCGTCTTTTTGATGCGGTTCATCCCGACCACGGTTTGCTCAACCGTTTGCGCGCCGTTATGCGCGGTTTGAGCCGCGCGCGCCGCCCCCGCCGCGCCGGCTTGGGTGTTCTGCGCCACTTGGGTGATGGCGGCGTTGATTTCTTCGGCGATGGTTGCCGCCTGATTGACCGCTTCCGATTGCGTTTGCGCCCCTCGGGCAATGTCGTGGATTGCGCCCAGCATCTGTTCGATGGCGTTGGCGGTGGTATCGAGGGTGTGCGCCTGCGCCTGCAACTGTTCGGTGAGCTGTTCCATGCGGGCGGAAACATCCAGCGTGGCGTTGCGCGAATCCGCGGTCATTTCCGAAAGGTCGGCGCTGGC
>JAJRSQ010000192.1 GCA_024278725.1 Chloroflexota bacterium | reverse complement strand
GCGGTTTTTATCGCCTTCTCTTTCGCGTCGGGGATGAACAGCACCACCACCACACCCAAAAGAGGCACAACCAATAACGCCGAAAGTAGTGGAAAACCAAGTTGATTCATAATCAATACAACCTTATCAATTGCAGTTTGTATCTATACAGCCATCAGTGCGACAAATGTCATTGCGAGCGAAGCGAAGCAATCTCCGGGTTGAATAGTGGGGATTGCTTCAGCCCTACGGGCTTCGCAATGACACCCCTGTATAGATACTGCAGTTTTTTGATATTACCGCAAGAAGAAATACGCGCCGATAACAATTGCTCCCACAAAAATGGACACCACATAATTTCTGATATACCCGGTTTGCCACCGAGACATCACCCGCCCGAAATACCCGACGGATTTTGCGGTTCCGTCCACCAGCACCATATCAATCACACCCATATCAACGACTTTGGCGAAGAACACACCCAGTCCACGCGCGGGATTGACAAACAGGGCATCGTAAATTTCGTCCACATAATATTTATTCGCCAGCAGTTTATATCCCGCCGCAAAAGATTGCGCCGTCTTCTCGGCGATTTGGGGCTTGCGCAGATAAACCCACCACGCGGCAACAATGCCCAAAATCACCAACGTGCTGGAAAGCGCCATCAGCCCCACTTCCGTACCGACGCCGGTGTGAACGGCTTCCGCCGGTACAAACATGTTTTTCAGCTCGAATACCGGCTCCAGCCAGCCATCCAGCCAGTTGGGCAAGCCCAATCCGCCGGGCAACCCTAACAACCCGCCGAAGATGGATAATCCCGCCAAAATCACCAGCGGCACGGTCATCACCGGCTTGTTTTCGTGGATGTGCTCATACACCTCCGCATCTTTGGGCTTGCCGTGGAAGGTCATGAAAATGGCGCGGAAAGTGTAGAATGCGGTCAACAGGGCGGTGAAAACACCGATGGCGTACAGCCAGATATTGGCTTCAAAGGTTTTTGCCAAAATTTCATCTTTGGAAAAGAAGCCCGCCGTCAACGGGAAGCCCGCCAGCGCCAGCCCCCCCACCACAAACGTCCAATAGGTGATGGGCATTTTCGCTTTCAAGCCGCCTAAGCGACGCATATCAATCACATCGTGGGCGGCGTGCATCACCGAGCCGGCAGCCATAAAGAGCAGCGCTTTGAAGAAGGCATGGGTGACCAGATGGAATATTCCGCTGGCATACGCGCCGACGCCCACCGCCATCACCATATAACCCAACTGGGAAATGGTGGAATATGCCATCACCCGTTTTAAGTCGAACTGCACCAGCGCGATGGTCGCCGCGAAGAGCGCGGTGACACCGCCAACCACCGCCACAATGGTGGATGTTTGCGGGGCGAGCGCATACAGCACGTTACTGCGCGCAATCATATACACCCCGGCAGTGACCATCGTCGCGGCATGGATGAGGGCGGAAACGGGGGTGGGACCTTCCATGGCATCCGGCAACCAAACGTAAAGGGGCAATTGCGCGCTTTTACCAATCGCGCCCACAAAGAGCAGGGCGGTAATTGCGGTGATGACCGCCACCGGTTTGTCACCCGCGGCTTCAAAGACATTCGTGTACTGTAATGTACCGAAGGTTGTCCAAATGAGGAAGACGCCCAGCGCAAAGCCGAAATCGCCCACGCGGTTGACGATGAACGCTTTTTTGCCCGCGTCCGCCGCCGAATCTTTGTAGAACCAGAAGCCAATCAGCAGGTAACTGCACGCGCCCACCAATTCCCAACCGACATACAACCCCAGGAAATTGTCCGACAGCACCAAAATGAGCATGCTGGCAATAAACAGGTTCAGGTAGGTGAAGAAACGCGCCACATCTTTGTCATGATCCATATAACCGATGGCATAAATGTGAATGAGCAACCCCACGCCGGTCACCACCAGTGTCATCAGCATTGAAAGGGGGTCAACCAGCAGGCTGAGGTACACTTCAAAATCACCGATGGTAATCCACCGCCAGAGGGGAACGATTTGCGCGTGTTCAGGCAAGGAAGGAACTTGGAGGAACGACAGTACCCCAACCACAAAGGCGGCGGCAACCGTGCCGACGGCAATCCATCCGTTTGCGGCACGCCCCAGCTTTCTGCCAAAAATTCCGTTTACCACTACCCCCACCAGAGGGAACGCTATTGCCAGCCAGATAAAATTGGTCATAGTTGCTCCAATTAGCCTTTTAGCGAGTTAAATTCGTCAATATTCACCGAACGGGTCAGACGATAGAGTTCGACCAAAATCGCCAGCCCGATGGCGGCTTCAACTGCCGCCACGGTCATAATCATAAACACAAATACCTGCCCCGTCATATCGTTCAGTTCATGCGAGAATGCCACAAACGTCAGGTTGACGGCGTTCATCATCAGTTCAACGCACATCAGGATGACCAGCGTGTTGCGGCGAAGCATCACGCCGCCCGCGCCAATGGCAAAGAGAACGGCAGCTAACAGTAAATAATAAGGAGTTGGAACCATCTTATTCGCCTCTCTGTCGATGTTGCACTAAACGCCAACCACCCAGCACCACCACGCCGATGATACCCACCAGCAACAGAATGGATGCCAGCTCAAACGGCAGCAGGAATTGGGTGAACAGCGATTCGCCGACCAGTTGCACGCTCCCCTGCCGGGCAATCACCTCATCGGTCACGGTGCCGGTGATGGGTTGGGTGCTGTAGAGCCAATCGTACACGGCTGTACCGGAAACGGTGAGAAATACCAGCGCCAGCAGCACCATCACGCTGTTGCGCAGGGTGAGCCACCGGGGAATACTTTCGCCCAGTTCCGCGCCGAGGAGCATCACCACAAACAAAATCAACACCACAATTGCGCCGGCATACACCATAATCTGCGCCACGGCGATGAATTGCGCGTTCAGCAGCACATACAGCCCCGCAATCATCACGAGGGTCAACAGCAGAAACAGCGCGCTGTGGACGGCATTTTTATTGAACACCATCGCCAATGCCCCGACAACGGCGATACCGCCAAATAAGAAGAAGAGATATATTTCCATAATGTCTACCAGTTTTTGAATGTTCTTGCTATCTGATATGGCAACGGATGAATGATGCTATTTATTCACACGCCATGTATCCTGCGGCACAAAAACTTCATCATCCCGAATTTGGATATATTTGGGCTGATGCGGTTCCAGCAACTTATCCTGCGTATAAATGGCATCCCAGCGGTCATATTCCGCCAGCGCGAAATCATGCTCCAGCACAATTGCGCCGGTGGGACACGCTTCTTCGCAATACCCGCAGAAGATGCAACGCAGCATATTAATTTCGTAAACGGCGGCGTACCGTTCACCGGGCGAGCGACGATTTTCGTCGGTGTTTTCCGCGGCTTCCACCCGAATACACTGGGTGGGACATGCCGCCGCACACAGCGAACAGCCGATGCATTTTTCCAGCCCGTTTTCGTGCCGTTTTAAGACGTGCCGCCCCCGAAAGCGCGGGTAAACAACCACCGGTTCATCGGGGAATTGATTGGTGACGGGCTTTTTGAAAAGGTACTTCAGCGTCACGCCCATCCCGCGCATAATTTGATAGGTTCCACCAAAAGCTTGTTTTATCATATTTTGCACCACTCCAAACCGATTTTTTGTTTACAGTGCAATGACGATCGCCGTTACAACCAAATTCAGCAACGCCAACGGCATCAGAAATTTCCAGCAAAAACGCATGAGTTGATCATATCGCACACGGGGAACGCTGGCGCGCACCCAAATCATCATGAAAATCATCAGCGCAATTTTGAGGATGAAATAAACCAGCCCCAAAAACGGTACGGCATCTGCACCGGGACCACTCCATCCGCCCAAAAACAGGATGGAAATAATTGCCCCGAAGGTAATCATATGGATGTATTCACCCATGAAGAACGCGGCGAAACGGATGCCGCCATATTCGGTGATGTACCCGGAGACGAGTTCGTTTTCCGTTTCCGGCAGGTCAAAAGGCGAGCGGTTCGATTCCGCCAACCCGGCGATGAAGAAGATGATGGCGGCGAACGGTTGCAACACAATCAGCCATGTATGGTCGAGCTGATATTGGATGATTTCGGTCATGTTCATCGAACCGACGACCAAAATCACGGCGACCAGCGTCAGCCCCAACGGCAATTCATAGCTCACCATTTGCGCGCCGGCGCGAAGTGCGCCCAGCAGCGAATATTTATTGTTCGATGACCACCCCGCCAAAACAACGGCATACGAGCCGATACTGGTCACCGCCGCCACATACAGCAATCCGATGTTGACATCCGCCAACACGGGGGGAACGCTGTACCCCAAAACGGAAAATCCCCGGCTGGCAAAGGGGAAGACCGCCCAGCCGATGACCGCGGTGGAAATTGCCAGAAACGGCGCGAGCAGATACACCGGCAAATCGGCGTTTTTGGGGCTGAGTTCTTCTTTAAACATCATCTTCAGCGCGTCTGCCAGCGGTTGCAACAGCCCGAAAGGACCGGCGCGGTTGGGACCGAAACGCATGGTGAACCGCGCCACCAATTTGCGTTCAACATAGCTGAGGTACGCAAATCCGGTGAGCAAAATCACCACCAAAATCGTACTGTACACTATCGGAATTAGTAGAGTCTGAATCCAGTCCATCAGGCAAGCTCCGCAACAGGTACTTTGGTAATTTTAACCGCCGTGAGGCGTTTACTGCCCAGTAATTTTTCGGCGGGGAAGCCGGACAGGTTGCGCGGCACAAGGACGATGCCTTGCGGCACAAGTCCGTTCAACCGAACGGGCACGGTGACGGATGCCCCCGGCACAGTGAGCGTGACCGAATCATCGGCGGTGATGCCCAACTGCGCCGCGTCTTTGCGGGAAATGACCGCGTGCGCGGGTTGAATGTGCGCCGAAACTACTTCCGCCTGCGCGATGAGCGTGCCGCCGTCATACAGCACGCGCGGGGCAACCAGTGTCATCCCCTCGGCGGGGGGGACATCTGCCGGGGCGATGAAGGCGACCGGCATTTTCGCTTCGCTCGCTTCCGCCACCGAACGCCACTGCAAGCCTTCGCGGGTGTCGGCGGTGAAGCTGGTGCCGCTGTAAATGTAATGCGACATTTTCCGCTCCAGCGAAATGGGGCGGGTCAGATTGTCGAAGTTCATCTCGGCATACAGGGGGACGGTTTGGGTGATTTCTGCCATCACCCCATCGGCGGAGGCATACGACCATGATGCGCCCATCTTCCCGGCAAGCGCGGTGAAAGCGAGCCAATCCGCCCAAGCCAGCGCGGGCGCGGAGACGGCATTATCAAACGCCTGCACCCACCGTTCCACGCTGGTGAAAGAGCCGTCGCGCTCGGCGGTTCCCCGTGCGGGCAGAACCACATCCGCCAACTGCGCGGTTTCGGTCATGAACAAATCCTGCACCACCACAAATTCCGTCGCCTCGATGGCGGCTTTGTAGCGCGCGGATTGCGCGGCGGGGTCGGCGGCGACGATGTACAGCGCGGGCAACGGCGCATCCGGCGAGAGCATTTCGTGCGCGGAAAGCCCGGCTTCGCCTTCGACGGGACGGTAGCCCGGCAGACGGTTCGGCACAATGCCCATATCGGCGGCGCCGCGACTGTTGGCGTGCGGCAGCACGGCAATGGCGCCGTTGTTGGCGCTTCCCGCGTGCCCGGTGATGAGCAGCAGGGTTTTGATGGCGGCTTGCAGCGATTCATTGCCACCCGATTCCAGCCCGTACAGCACCACGCCGTTTTCAGCTTTGGCGAAGGTGCGCGCTGCCGCGCGGATGTCGTCTTCCGACACGCCGGACTGCTCGGCGGCACGGGTGGGGGTGAATGATTTCATCGCGTCAATCAGCCCTTCAAACCCGTCCACGCGCGCCGCGACGAAATCTTTGTTTTCCAAACCTTCATCGAGTACGGCGGCAACCAATCCCCATGCCAATGCCGATTCCGCGCCGTAACGGTAGCGCAAACTCTTTTCGGCGATGTTATCGAGCTTCGTCCAGCGCCCGCCGGCGTTGATGAGATGCGCCCCGCGTCGGGCGGAGCCGCGCACGCGCAGATACAGCACCGGCGCTTCTTCGTCCAAATCAGCGCCGAGCACCAAAATGGCGGATTCGCTTTTCAGCCGCCCAATATCGGTGCCGACGCCCGCGCCGACTTCAAATGCCAGTTGGTCGTCCCAGTTGGCATTCAACCCGATGCGGTGGTCAATATTGTTGCTCCCCAAAACGGTGCGGAAGAGTTTCTGGAAAATGTACAAATCTTCGTTTGAAAGATGCGCCCCGGCAACGCCGCCCGTTTTCTCTTTGGAAAGCTCAAGCTTGCGAGCGACGAGCGCCAGCGCTTCATCCCAACTGGCGGCTTCAAACTGCCCGTTTTTCTTGATGAGCGGAGTGGTCAACCGGTTTTGACTGCCGTTGAAATGATGCCCGAATCTGCCCTTGTCGCACAGCCAAATTTCGTTGAGGGCTTCGTTCTGGCGGGGCATCACCCGTTTGATTTCATCGAAGCGGGTGTTGAGGACGGTGTTGCAGCCCACGCCGCACAAATTGCAGACGCTCGGCGTGCTTTCTAATTCCCATGCCCGCGCGCCGAAGCGGAAATCGCGGGTGGTCAACGCCCCGACGGGACAAATATCGGTGGTGTTGCCGGAATATTTGCTGTCGAATTTGGGGTTGGAATAGCTCACAATCTTTGAATTGCGCCCGCGATTGTCGATTGCCAGCACGGGGTCGCCCGCAATTTCATCCTCAAAACGGACACAGCGCGCGCACAGAATACAGCGCTCGGAATCGAGATAGATTAAATCGCCCAACGGCTCTTTTTTCGGGCTGTGATGTTTATCTTCCAGATAAAATTGCGATACCCCCGGTCCGTAGGCATAGGTTAAATCCTGCAACGAACACTCGCCGCCTTTGTCGCAGACAGGGCAATCAAGGGGGTGACTGGTGAGCAAAAACTCCAGAATCCCCCGCCGGTCGGCAATCGATTCCTCGCTCTGGGTAATCACCACCATCCCCGGCGAAACGGGGGTGGTGCAGGCGGTCATCGGTTTGGGGAAGAAGCGGATAACCTGTTTGCCGTTATCGTCCACTTCAAACTCGCCGGTTTCCCGATTGCGCACGGGCGTGCCCACCGTCACCAAACACATCCGGCACATGCCCACCGGGTCGAGCTTGGAATGGTAGCAAAACACGGGAATTTCAGTTCCCGCACGCTTTGCGGCTTCCACAATTAATGTTCCTTTGGGAACCTGTACTTCTACACCATCAATTGTAACATTGACCAGTTCAGACATAAGCTATTCCTGCGTGGTATGACTCGCATGGTCATACAGTGGGATAGAGTATTGCCGGGCAGAGGGGATATCCCCCTGCCCGATGCTAATTTTTATGCAATGGTGATGCTGTTATCTAAATAAACGTCTTGAATGGCGTTGAGGAGGGTCACCCCTTCCACCATC
>JAJRSQ010000191.1 GCA_024278725.1 Chloroflexota bacterium | reverse complement strand
CATCACTGCGCCGCACGGCTATTTGGTCACCCGCGTGCGGCACGTCAAACGGAGCGTCAAAACGTTTGTGGGGGTAGACGCGACGATGGCGAATTTGATGCGCCCGGCGCTGTATGGGGCGTACCATCACATCACCGCCGTGGGGAAAGAAGATGAACCCGCGCGCGAGACGGTGGACGTGGTCGGGTCGCTGTGCGAAAATAACGACAAATTCGCCATTGACCGCGAATTGCCCCCTCTGTCGCCCGGCGATGTGCTGGTGATTCACGATGCGGGGGCGCACGGGCACGCGATGGGCTTTAATTATAACGGGAAACTGCGCTCGGCGGAGTTGCTGCTGCGGGCGGATGGCTCGGTGCAGCTCATCCGGCGGGCGGAAACGCTGGACGATTATTTCGCCACGCTGAATGTTGAGTGAAGGCAGATGACGGACAACCACACTTTCACGTTGATTCTCGGCGGGGCGCGAAGCGGGAAAAGCACGCACGCCGAAAATCTGGCGGCGCGGGCGGGGGAGCGGGTGCTGTATATCGCCACGGCAGAAGCGGGGGATGCGGATATGGCGGCGCGCATCGCCGCGCATCGCGCGGGTCGCCCCCGGACGTGGCGCACGGTGGAGGCATCGCAGGGGATTGCGGCGGCGGTCGCGCCCGTGCTGGCGGATTTTTCGCCCGCCGCGCTGTTGGTCGATTGCTGGACGCTGCTCACCAGCAATATTTTACTGGCAAATGAAACCGCCGCCACCTCCGAGATTGAATCGGCGGTGACGGCGGAAGCCGAGGCGCTGCTGTCGCTGTGGCGGGCGAAAGTTCCCGCCGCCACGTTGATTATCGTTTCCAATGAAGTCGGGCTGGGGGTTGTGCCCCCTACCCCGCTCGGCAGACGCTATCAGGATATTTTGGGGCGGGCGAATCAATGGCTGGCTCGCCGCGCCGACCGGGTGCTTTTGATGGTCGCCGGGTTGCCGGTGACGGTGAAGTGAATTTCACACTCGCCGGGTGATGCCGGACAGCAGCCCGCGAATATTTTCAAAGGGTTCCTGCATCTGTAATCCGCCGTCGCCGATGGTGTAGCCGCGAATTTCTTTGGTGTGATGGCTGCCCCGCATCTTCAAAATTGTCAGGGCGCGGCGCATCGCGCTGTCCACTTCGATGTACCGCATCAGCAAAACGGCATCAACCACATAGGGCAGCGTGGAGGTCATACCGTGTTTTTCGCCGGTGATATGCGCATCTTCCGCCAGCAACAGGCTGGTGATGCCCTCTCTTTTGAAGGCGTTGATGAGCGAATTGTGAATCGCCCGCAGTTTGATGGGGTCTTCGGTGGTGCGGGTGAACTGGGTCACGCTGTCAACCACGGCGCGGGTGGGGGCGATGGTGCGGATGGTCTCCGCCAGCGGGCTGTCGGGCGCTTGCAGGCTGCTCAAAAATACCGCGGGCGAGGTGAAGATGATGCGCAACAAGCCTTTCGCCTGCAACGATTGCAAATCCCAACCCAAAACATTGGCATCCCGAAGTAACGTTGCGGGAAATTCCTCAAACGTCACCAGCACGCCCGGCTCGCCATTGGCGGCACCGGCGCACAAAAATTGCAGCCCGAATGTGGTTTTCCCCACCCCCGGCGCACCACTCACCAACGACGCGCTCCCCTCGATGAATCCGCCACCGAGCATTGTATCGAGCGTTTTTTCGCCGGAAGATAAACGTTTGCGGGTCTTTTTGCTTCCCATTGATTGCCCCCTTTGGGTCAGTTAATTGGCGGTTGGTTGATTGGAGATTGCCAACCTCCAACAACCAATCTCTACCCTGCCAACAGTTTCATCAAAACCGCTTCGGTCTCTTCCGGGTCGAATTTTTTGAAGAGCGGTGCAGGTTTGCGGAGCGATTGCCCGGCGGGCAGTTCGCTCGGTTTCCACGCGCCGACGGCTTTTTCGGGATGATAGACCAGCGCGATGTGCGAGCGGGTCGCCTCTGTGAATTCCTGCGTGCCGGTGTCGCCGAAGAGTTGCCCATCGTATCCCAAATATTCGTGTACCTTTTGCGACGTAAAGGGCAAAAACGGTGCGAAAATTGTTTTCAGGCTGTCAATCACCCGCAGGATGACGTACACCGTGGTGGCGGCATCGGCGGGGTCGGTTTTGATGGCTTTCCACGGCGCTTTGCGGTCGAGGTAAACATTGGCAGCTTGCGCCAGTTTCATCGCCGCCTGCTGTGCCGCTTTGAATTTCGTCGCCGCCAGCAGGTCGCCCACGGTATCGAAGCCGGCTTCCACCGTCGCCAGAATGTCGCGGTCCAACTCGCCGAGTTCGCCCGCCCGGGGCACTGCGCCCTCAAACCGTTTGAAGGCGAAACCGAGCATCCGGTTGACCAGATTGCCCCACGTGGCAACCAGTTCATCGTTATTGCGGCGGATGAAATCATCAAACATAAAATCGGAATCGCGGGTTTCCGGGGCGATGGCATTCAGATAATAGCGCACGGGGTCGGGGTCAAAATCTTCCAGAATATCCAACGCCCAAATGGCGAAATTACGGCTGGTGCTGATTTTCGCGCCGGTCATGGTCAGATATTCATTTGAGACCACATCGTAGGGCAGGTTCATCAGCCCGTCGCCGTCATCCGCGTAAAGTTTGCGCCCGGTGGCGAAGAGTTCGCCGGGCCAGATGATGGCGTGGAAGGGGATGTTGTCCTTCCCCATAAAATAGTAGGTTTTGGCGTCGGGATTGTACCACCACGCTTTCCACGCATCGGGCGTGCCGTGGTTCACCGACCACTCGATGCTGGCGCTCAGATAGCCGATGACCGCTTCAAACCACACGTACAGCCGTTTGCTCTCGTACCCTTCAAGCGGAATGGGAATGCCCCAATCAATATCACGGGTGATGGGTCGCCCGCGCAGTCCGTCTTTCACATAATTTTTGCTGAAATTGATGACGTTGGCGCGCCAGAAATCCTTGCCGTCCTCCAAATATGCCAAAATCCGGTCGGCGAGTTTTCCCAAATCCAAAAATAAATGCTCCGTTTCGCGCAGTTCCAGCGGCGAATTGTCCATTTTGGCGTGCGGATTGATGAGTTCCGTCGGCTCCAACAGGGTTTTGCAATTATCGCACTGGTCGCCCCGCGCCGATTCGTAGCCGCATTTCGGGCACGTCCCTTCGATGTAGCGGTCGGGCAGGAAGCGTTTCAGCGCGGCGGAATAGAATTGCTGTTGCGTCTCTTTATAAATGTAGCCGTTTTCCAGCGCGGCAGTGAAAATATCCTGCGAAACGCGGAAGTGGTTTTCGGTGTCGGTGTGGGTGAACAGGTCGTAGCTGATGCCCAACCCGATGAAGGTTTCCAGAAAACGGCGGTGGTATCGTTCAAAAATTTCTCGCGGCGAAACGCCCTCTTCATCAGCTTTGACGGTGATGGGTGTGCCGTGCGCGTCGGAGCCGGAAACCATCAGCACCCGGTTGCCCTTCAAGCGGTGATAGCGCGCAAAAATGTCGGCGGGCAGGATATTCCCCGCCACATGCCCCAGGTGCTGGTCGCCATTGGCATAGGGCCAGGCGGTACACACCAGAATATTTTCGGTCATAATGTTGTGCTCCTTTTTAAATTGCGAATGATGGATGACGAGTTACAAATGACGATAAAATAAAAAGCCGCACGATAGCGCACGGTGTTTGTCTGGAGAAAAAATGCGATTGAACAAACGTTATCCAGCCAAAACCGCCGCCGAGCGGCAGGGCATAACCATAGGCATCAATTTGGTGGCGCACTTCAAAATATTCATACCTTTATTATAACGGCTTTTCAACGTTTGTAAATAGAGGTGGGTGGAAAATTAATTGTATTTGCCGGTGATGGCGTTCCAGCGCACGGCAATCACATCCTTCAGATTGCGCCACGAATCTTTCAACGGATTGACTTTTGTCTCTTCGCCGTAAATCCACTTGACCGGCACTTCTTTGATTTTGTAGCCGCGTTTGACGGCAAGGAACAGAATTTCCACATCAAAGCCGGTGACGGCGGCTTCCGTGATGAGCGCAGCATTTTCACCGTACAGTTGCACCCGGTTGAACAAATCTTGCGTGGCGGCTCGGCTGAAGGCTTTGAAGCCGCATTGTGTGTCCTGAAATCCGCGCAGGGCAATCAGATGGATGAGCAGGTTGAAGACCCGCCCCATAAAATGCCGGTGCCACGGCTCGTCGATGCGCTCCGCCCCCTGCCCTTCCCGGGAACCGATGACCACATCGAAGCCGTTTTCCAGATGCGGGAGCAATTTGCCCACCTCTTCAATCGGCACGGCGAGGTCGGCATCGGAAAAGAGTACGAACCGCCCTTCCCCGGCGAGCATCCCCGTGCGCACGGTGTACCCCTTGCCCCGGTGGTCGTTTTGGATGACCCGCACCATCGGATGCTGTGCCGCCACTTCTTTCGCCACCATAACCGTGTCATCGGAACTGCCGTCATCCACCACCAAAACTTCCGCCGAATATGGTTGTGCTTCCAGATAGGTTACAACTTTTTTCAATGTGGTCGGCAAACGAATCGCTTCATTGTATGCCGGAATGACCACAGACAAATAGAGTGATTGGGATGCTTGCTGTGTGATGTGAGCCTCCACAAAAGTAGCCGCCTTCAAAAAGGACGCTGAAATCTTGCCCGCACAAACCGGACTCTCAATGGGCTATAATAGCGGAGGCGGGTATTTTTGGCAAAATAGAAAATCTGCGCCAAAGCTCCAAAAAGTGAAACGTGGTTTGACAGTTCGCTGATACCCGAGTATAGTTCAATGCATATTGAAATATCATCCAACAATCACCAACGGAGGAAAAAATGACCCTGAAAAATGATGATATTCGAAGTGTGGTGCGGGAACGTTACGGCAAAGCCGCTGAAGGCGTGACCGACGGGTGTTGCGACGACAACGGCTCGTCGTGTTGTGGGGCGAAAGACCCCACGGAAGCGGAGATTATCTCGCTTTCGCTGGGATATTCCGATGAAGAGGTTGCCGCAGTGCCGGAAGGCGCGAATCTGGGGCTGGGATGCGGCAACCCGCAAGCCATCGCCGCGCTGAAACCGGGTGAAACCGTGCTCGATTTGGGCAGCGGCGGCGGGTTCGACTGCTTTTTGGCGGCGCGCGCCGTCGGTGAAACGGGGACGGTCATCGGGGTGGATATGACCCCGCAGATGGTGAGCAAAGCCCGCAAAAACGCCGACATCGGCAATTTTTCCAACGTGGAATTCCGGCTGGGCGAGATTGAATATCTGCCGGCGAGCGATAATTCGGTGGACGTCATCATTTCCAACTGCGTCATCAACCTTTCGCCGGATAAACCGCAGGTCTTCCGCGAATCCTTCCGCATCCTGAAGCCGGGCGGCAGGCTCGCCATCTCCGATATTGTCGCCACCGCCGACCTGCCCGACCACATCAAGGGCAACATGCTGCTGTACTCAGAATGTATATCCGGCGCGGAAACCATTGAGGCGCTGGAAACGATGATGCGCGAAGCCGGATTTGAGAACGTCCGCATCAGCCCCAAAGATGAAAGCAGGGAATTCATTCGGGAATGGGCGCCCGGCAAAGCCATCGAAGATTATCTGGTGTCGGCGTCCATTGAAGCGGAAAAACCGGACACTCCGCGCTGAATCCCACTCTTGTGAGTAGTCACCGCGCAGACATGAACCGCAAAGTCACAAAGCAAACCAAGTTTTTCTGGCTCAATCAGAATCCGGGGGGAATTTATACAATGTCATTGCAAGGCGCGTTTTTTGCGCAGAAGCAATCTCCGCTGATGTTCACAGAGATTGCTTCGCTTCGCTCGCAATGACAGACCCCCTGAATTCCCAAAGAACCGTTTTTCTTTGCGACCT
>JAJRSQ010000012.1 GCA_024278725.1 Chloroflexota bacterium | reverse complement strand
TATGCGCCATCAAAAACGGAATCGCCGCCGATGACATCGAATATCTTCCTTCTGCCACCATGCGGAGCATCTGTATCCGCGCCAAAGCGATGCGCAATTGCCGCAGAAACTTGGTCTGTTCTGTTTCGGATGGTGTCGCCGTCAAAAGCGCCGAATATATCTTCGCTATCTTGGTTTCATCCCGGCGGAGCAAAAAAGGCGAAGGCACATCCCGCGGAGAAAACCCGACCCGCTCCGGAAAGACCAGTGTTTTCGGCAAAATTGTATCCCGCACCGATGCACCGTCGCCGGGTGGCGCATACCGCTGCCAAAAAATCGAATGGAACAGCGCCAGCACATCCGACACCGTGGTCTCAATTCCGTGGCGCAGCAAGTTTTCGCGGGCAGATTGCACCTGCTCCAGCGCCAACGCATCGCCGAAACAGACCGTCGCGTTCGGTGAACATGCAACCACGGGCGGAACAATCATTTTTCGGCGCCGAATTTGGGTGATGGGCGTTGTTTTTTGCAGGGTTTGCCAGATATTCTCACTTTCCATCGCCAGATGCTGGCTCAATGTGGTTGCCCATGCCACCTCAAACAGATGCGGATGAAATGAAAATGACACCCGCTCCCGATGCACGTAAACGTGCAACGGCGCTTGGGTCGTTGCCACGGACGCGCCAACCAAATTATGTGCCGGGGAACGTTCTGAGGGGAAATGCAACACAATGGGCGCGTTTGCCACCACGAAGTTGTCATCGGGATGGTGGTGCGCCACGTGCTGAAAAATGTCGCGCTCATGCAAAATGCTCCCGATTGCGGCTTTTATCTCCACCGCAGAGGTGGGGCGCAATCTTTTTCGGATGGTTTTTTCCGCCGTCGCAAAAATGGTCACATTTCCCGCGTCATCAATCGCAACTTGCCGCCCCTTTTGGTCAATCCACCCCCCTGCCCCATCTTCCACCAGCGCGAGCGGCTCGCCGGTATCATCCGGTTTTCCGGGAATGAAAGCCAATACCCGGTCGCGGGCATCATGTTTCGCCACATCAAACAGATACACCCTATCGGCAATATGAACCGCGATGCTCGCTTGCCACAGAGGAATGGCGGCAGGCGCAGTATCAGATGATATTAACGCCAATATAGACTTTGTGCGGAAAAAATCATCGTCCATTTCTTCCATTTCACAATTATATCGCGCCCAAACAAACGCCCCGATTTGCCGTGGAATTTTTTTCCCGTATTTGGCAATGAAATTTAAAAAGGCATTGTGCCGGTATTGGGCAAACGATTGATGCGGATAATAGGGCGGTTTAGCGAGCGGTTGCTTTTTCAACCACTGTTCCGCCAAACTTTCCGCGCCCAATTCGATGCAATTCCGGGCGATTTCCTGCTCCAGCCTTTCCGCTTCCGTCTGCCACAGATGCTTTTTTTCACGCTCCGACAAGCCTTTGTCGCGCAAATACCGCTCAACCACTGACTCCGCCACGCCTTCCCACAACCAGACAAAAAATGAATGCTCCAACCAGTTATTTTGCAGGAGCATTTTATAGTGAAAAATCGTGGTCACGCACTGAAACACCCACGCCGCCACCAACGATTGTTCATCATGCCGAAAAAGTTCCGGTGTGCCCACCGTTTCCACCGAAAATCGCGCGTCGGAGCGGGTGAACGCAACCGGCATATACGTTTCCCATAGCAGCGGGGGATGGGACAACCCGCGCCGGTAGGCGGTTCCACGCATCATCTGCCGAACAAAGTGCGGCACGGCGTGCAACCGCGCCCCCACAGTGTCGCCCCGGCTCATAATTGCCGCCAGACGCGCGTGCTGCCACACGCTGTACCATCCCGTATGCGCCCGTCGAATTTTCTGCAACGCCGGTATCAGCGGGGCAAGCGATTGCGCCGCAATTTCCGTCGGATGTTCCGGCGGTTGGACAGGCAGCGTTTCTATGGTAACATTATCCGCGACAAATTTGAGGACAATGTCGGCAATTTTCAGCTCGTCATTCTCCCACAAAGCCTGCCCGGACTGCACGGGTTTTCCGTTCACCCAAACCTGCCCGCCGCCATTCCAGTCGCTCACGGCGAACATGTCGCCCGTCCGCCAGATTGCGGCGTGTTTCGGCAAAATATTTCTGCCGGAAACCGTGATGTCCGCGGCGTCGCTGCTGCCAATCACTATCGCAGATTTCACGATATGATATTCTGCTGTGGGGGGTGTCACTCTGATAAGTTTCATAAACTTGTCGCGGCATGGTGTTGAAACTACGGAACGATATTATATCCGTTAATATTGTATTGCAAAAGCGGAGCATTCTATGCCACCAACAACCTTTATTTTTGCCGGAACGGAAGCCGGTCTGAATTTCATCTCTTTTGCGGGGGAGAAACCCGCTATCGCCCCGCCGGTTTTAACGGGGAAAACAATTCTGTCCATCGCCGTGGATGCCGGTCATCCATTGACCATGCTGGCATGCACCACGGCGGGGATTTTTCGCTCAACGGATGGCGGGCGCATATGGACGGCGGCGCTGTCCGTGCCGGGGGCGGCGATGACCACCGCGCCCAATCTGCACCCCGTATGGGTTGGCGCGCAAAACGGCGAATTGTGGCGCGGGACGGATGCCGGTTCAGTATGGGAAAATATTTCGGCGGGACTGTACGCCACCGATGCCGCCGATGACTGGTTTCCACCGTTCCGGGCGGACACGCCAAGCATCTCCGCGGTGGCATATGACGCAAAGGCGACGGTATTGCTCGCCGGAATCACTTTTGGCGGCATGATGCGCTCGGTGGACAGGGGGGCGCAGTGGACGGAAATAGATGTTTTCGCCGGGGATGCCATCCGCCATATTGCCGCGCCCGCCGCACCAGGCGGCGTATGGCTCGCCCGCACGGAAGAAGACCTCTTTTTTTCAGCGGATGACGGCATCACATGGCAGGAGATGCAGGGTGGGATGGCGCATGATTTTTGCACCGCGTTGGTGGCGCACCCGTCGGGGCGATGCTGGGCGGCGGCGGGGGCTGTTCCGCCGGGAAACTGGGTCGAAAATGCCATCACCGAATTATACCGCGCCGACAGGGCAGGGGAGCCGTGGCGCGCAATCGCGTTGCCGCAACCGGCATATATCACCGCGCTGGCGACCATGCCCTCCGGAAATAAAATTGTGGTGGGCACGCAAAACGGCTCAATTTATGTGGGGGATGGCGAATCGCCGTGGGAGAAAATCGTCCGCGTGACGGGGAGCATCACCACGTTACACGTGGTGCGCATCGGATAGCGGTTTTTCGCCCACAATCCATGCGGAAATACGCTCGGTCGTCTCAACCGATGTTTTCAACCCGCAGGCATCCATCATGGCGGCAATCTCCACCGGGCGATGAAAGTGGCTGCCCATGAGCGTCACTTTTTCCACCCATGCAATCATTTTCGTCACGAATCGCCCGATGTCCGGCTCTTCGATGACCAACCGTCCCCCGGGTTTCAACGCTTGCGCCATCATCGCAATGGCTTTGGGCTGATTGGGAAAGTGATGCAGCGCATCCACCACCAAAATTCGGTCAACACTTCCGGCGGCGAAGGGCAGGCTTTCGATTTTTCCGTTCACCGGCATCAATCCGCCCTTCGATTGCGCCTCTTTCAGCATCGGTTTCGACCAATCGCACAGGATAATTCGGTTGATGTCGTCTTTGAATTGCGCCGAAACCCGTCCGGTTCCGCCCCCCGCATCGAGCAAAATACCATCGGCGGGCAATGCCAGAAACTCCGCCAGCCGGTCGGTTCCATGGTCTCCGATTAAACGGTCATATATCGGCGCAAGCCAGTCGAAATGGATGTTCATGGTAAATTCTCCAGCTTGTTGATAAATTGCGTCAGCGTATCCGCGCCCCGAATGCGGATGCGGGGTAGCTCAAAGCGGGTTGCATGCGTTTCCATCGCGCCGTACTGCGTGGTGAGCGCCACCCAATAGTTGGCAGATGCCACAACCTTTGCCGTCAACGGCGTATATTTCCCCGAAGGGTACACAAAAACGCGCACCGGCTCATCGATTCTCGCCTCAATCGCTTCTTTCGAGCCCAAAATTTCATACACCAGAAAATCGGTGTCATCACTGCGCAGGTCATAATGGCGTTTGCTGTGCGCGCCGATTTCCATCCCGGCGGCGTGCATTTCGATGATATTATCCCACGACATATAACGCGGGTCGCCAAAATCAAGCGGGTCGGTCACCACGGAAAAGGTGGCGACGAAGCCGTATTTTTCCAGCAAGGGGAAGGCATTGGTGTAATTGTCCGCATAGCCGTCATCAAATGAAATGACGATGGGTTTGGGTGGCAAATCGCGCACGCCCGCCAAAAAATATACCAAATCCGAAAGGTGGATGGTGGTGTATCCCGCATCCTTCAAATATGCCAATTGCGCTTCAAAGTTTTCGGGCGATACAGACAAATCCCGGCGGTAAATATCCGCATTGGCAGGGGGGATGGAAAGAAAATGGTACATCAGAATCGGCACGCGCCCCTCAATGGATGCCGCCCCCGCCACGGGGGTGGGTTGGGGGGTCGGGGTGGGGGTGAAGGTGGGCGTCGCCGTTGGGGTCGCGGTAGCGGTGGGTGTGGCGGTGTGCGTCGGCGTGCGGGTGGGGGTCGGGGACGGGGACGGAGTCGCCGTATCGGTTCGGGTTGGGGTAGGGGAGGGCGTGGGTGAAAAAGTAGCGGTGGGGGACGGGGTCGCCGTTGCCGTTCCCAAAACGTTCATCGGCACAGCATAACCTTCGGCGTGCGAGGATGCACTGCCGGCTAAAACCAATATCAACAATAACGGAAATATTAATGAAGCTAACCCGGAACGGGATAGAGTGAACATCTGTTAATTTCGGCGTGCATCCCAACGGATACACGCCGATCCTTTTTATTTATCGTCCAACGCGGCAACACCGGGGAGCGTTTTGCCTTCCAGAAATTCGAGGCTCGCGCCGCCGCCGGTGGAAATGTGGCTGATTTTCTCCGCCAAGCCGGATTGCTGAACCGCCGCCGCGCTGTCGCCGCCACCGATGATGGTGATGGCATCTTTCAAATCCGCCAGCGCGCGGGCAATGGCGAAGGTGCCTTCGGCGAAACGGGGAAATTCAAATACCCCCATCGGACCATTCCAGACCACCGTTTTTGCCGCGGCAAGCCGGTTGGAATAATGGGCGATGGTCGCCGGACCAATGTCCAGAATCATCCAGCCGTCCGGCACATCATCCACCGGAACCACGCGGGCTTCCGCGTTGGCATCGAATTTGTCGGCAATCACGGCATCCACGGGGAGGAAAAGTTTGTCGCCGGTTTTTTCCAGCAACGCCTTCGCCGTGTCGATGGCATCTGCTTCCACCAGTGAATCGCCGGTGGGCAGCCCCTGCGCCGCGAAAAAGGTGTTCGCCATACCGCCGCCGATGAGCAGTGCATCCACTTTGGGCAGCAGGTTTTCAATCACGCCGATTTTGTCGGAAACTTTTGCGCCGCCCAAAATCGCCAAAAAAGGCGGGGTGGGATTCACCAGCGCATCGCCGAGAAAATCGAGTTCTTTGCCCAGCAAAAAACCGGCAACGGCGGGGCGCAGGGAATCGGTCACGCCGACGGTGCTGGCGTGCGCCCGGTGCGCGCTGCCGAAGGCATCGTTCACATACGCCTCACCGAGTTTTGCCAGTTGCGCCGCAAATTGCGGGTCGTTTTTCTTTTCTTCGGGATGGAAACGGGTATTTTCCAGCAGGATGACCTCGCCGGGATGCATGGCGTTCACCGCAGTTTCCACCGCGTCGCCCACGCAGTCATCCAGTTTTTTCACCGGGCGATGCAGCAATTCCGATAACCGCACCGCGACGGCATCCATTTTCAGGCTGTCCACCACCTGCCCTTTGGGGCGACCCAAATGCGACATCAATACCACGGCGGCATCGTGTTTCAGCAGGTATTCAATGGTGGGCAGCGCGGCGCAAATGCGGCGGTCATCGGCGACGGCGCCATCCTGCAACGGCACGTTGAAATCCACCCGAACCAGCACTCGCTTTCCTGAGACATCTATATCGGTGATTGTTTTTTTGTTCATGAAACGCCTCTCAATAATTGTAGGGACAGCCCGGTGGACTGTCCCTACCGTTTCAGCAAAAAACCGTTTACAACTTCGCGGCAATCATATTCGCCAAGTCGGCGGTACGGTTGGAATAGCCCCATTCGTTGTCATACCACGTGACGACTTTGACCATATTCCCGCCGAGCGCCTGACAGAATTGCGCGTCGATGGTGCTGGATGCCGGATTGCCTTTATAGTCCATCGAAACCAGCGGCTCTTCGGTGTAATCCATCACATCTTTCATCGGACCGCTTTCGGCAGCTTCTTTCAGCGCGGCGCGGAGTTCTTCGGTGGTCACTTCTTTTTTCACTTCCGCCACAAAATCCACAATGGAAACGGTGGAGGTGGGCACGCGAAGCGCGAATCCGTCGAAGCGCCCTTTCAATTCGGGAATAACCAGCGCGACAGCTTTGGCGGCGCCGGTGGTGGTGGGGATGATGTTCATGGCGGCGGCGCGAGCGCGGCGCAGGTCGCTGTGGGGCAGGTCGAGGATGCGTTGGTCGTTGGTGTAGGAGTGGATGGTGGTCATCAGCCCTTTGACGATGCCGAATTTGTCGTTGACGACTTTGGCGGCGGGGGCGAGACAGTTGGTGGTACAGGAAGCATTGGAGATGATATTGTGGTTGGCAGGGTCGTATTGGTCGTCATTCACGCCCAAAACGATGGTGATGTCTTCATTTTTAGCGGGGGCGGTGATGATAACTTTTTTCGCGCCCGCTTGCAGGTGTTTGGCAGCCAGTTCGCCGGTGCGGAAAAAGCCGGTGCTTTCCACCACAATATCCACGCCGAGTTCGCCCCAGGGGAGGTTGGCGGGGTCGCGGTCTGCCAGCACTTTCACCAACTGCCCATCCACCAGCAAACCACCGTCCACTACTTCGATGTCGCCCTCAAATTTGCCATAGTTGGAGTCGTATTTCAGCAGATGCGCCATCGTTTTCAGGTCGCCAATATCGTTGACGGCAACCACTTCCAATGTGTCGGGATACTTTTCACGGATAACTTTGAATACCTGACGCCCGATGCGTCCGAAACCATTGATACCAACTTTTGTAGCCATGAAGAACCTCGCTTTTTTTGAGTAATTTTTATGGTTTGCCATTAAAAAAACGGAAATACCACGTTTACGCCCGTTTGTCGCGTCGTCGCACTTCCGTCTGATGCCATTCTATTAATGCCTTTGCCAGTTTTTGCGGGTCGTGCCGCCACGGTTTGGCAGTATCAATCACGTCCGCAACAATCATACCATAAGCGATTTTATCAGCATTTTGGGGAATCACCAAATTGAGCGACCAACTTGCAGGCAGTGGATGCGCCAGATTGCCGTTCACCAAAATATGGGTAAAAAAGCCACGCCCCACGTGATTTTCCAGCGCCGAGATATGGTCATCCAGCGAAAAACCGTCCGTTTCACCGAGCTGGGTGGCGACGTTGCAGATGTAAATTTTGGGCGCGTCGCTGGCGCGGATGGCGTGGGCGATATCCGGTATCAGTAAATTGGGCAGCAGGCTGGTGAACAAACTTCCGGGTCCGAGGACAATTAAATCGGCGTCCAGAATGGCGCGGATGGCGCCCGGAAACGCCGCCGGGTTTTCCGGTTGCAGGTAAACCCGCTCGATGGGGTAGGGGGTATGGGGGATGGCGCTCTCGCCGCGCACCCGCTCCGAGCCTTTTTCGCCCGCAACTTCCGCAAAAAGGGTGACGTTTTCCAGCGTGCCGGGCACAATCTGCCCCCGAATGGCGAGCACGCGCCCGCTCTCCGCCACCGCGCGCTCAAAACTCCCCGTCACCCCCGCCAATGCGGTGATGAACAAATTGCCGAAGCTGTGCCCTTCCACCCCCGCCCCCGATTCGTCATCCGCCCGTTTGGCGAAACGATATTGAAAGAGCTGGGTCGTCAGCGCGTCATCATCAGCCAGCGCGGCGATGCAGTTGCGGATGTCGCCGGGGGGCAAAACGCCGAGCGATTCGCGCAATCGCCCTGAAGAGCCGCCATCGTCCGCCACGGTCACAATGGCGGTGATGTTGTCGGTGTGCGCTTTCAGCCCGCGCAGGAGGGTACTCATGCCCGTGCCGCCGCCAATGGTGACGATTTTCGGACCTTTGCGGCGGTATCGCGCGCGATGGAGTTGTTCCGCCAGCGCAGCGGCATCCGGTTCGCCGGGGATGAAGGCTTGCCAGAGGGTTTGGTTCAATTGAAAGAGCGCCCAGCCCACAATCCCCACGCCGATGCCGCCGAAAATCATCGCCCGCAACCAGCGCGGCAGGGCTTGCAGCGCCAGCACTTTTATCCACACCGGATACCCGCTGAATTCATACAAGTTTCGCAGATACAGCGCGCCACCAAGCGCCAGAAAGATTATCCCCAAAAAAAGTAAGAGTACCCAGCGTTTGATGCCCATGCCGGGCGTCAGCCATCGAGATAGTGTTTTCAGTGATTTTGCCATTTTTAGCCATCAGCGTTCAGCCTTCGGTTTTCAGCATTCAACGGCTTGCTGATTACTGACCGCTGATTGCCATTATATCATGTTTCCGCAATACGCAATACGCCGCAGGCATGGTATAATTTGCCCTATGAAAAAATTTGCCAAAGCCGCTATTCTATTCTCATTAATTGCGCTCGCGCTGGCTGTCCCGTTGGCTCGCCCGTGGTGGCAGACGCAGCTTTTTTACATCACCGGCGAAGAAGAACTGCTGAAGCAGCTTTCCGGCGGGGTGCAATATCTGTTCACCCGGTTGCAGCCCCCGCTCAATACCGCCGATATGGTTCCGGTGCAATATGCGGATATGGCGCCGTATGGGGTGAATACTTTTTTGCAACAGGAAGTGGAGCCGGAAAAACGGGAACTGGCGATGAAGATGGTCGCCGATGCCGGTTTCAAGTGGATTCGGCAGGAATTTCCGTGGGAAGATATTGAGATTCACGGCAAAGGGGATTTTGAAGACCGCCGCCACGAGCCGTATCAATCGGCGTGGAATAAATACGACCAAATTGTGGATTTGGCGGAAAAATACGACATCCAAATTATGGCGCGGTTGAGCAATCCCCCCGCATGGACACGCGCGCAGGGGAATGATGTGGGCGCGTTCGCCCCGCCCGACGACGTGCGCGATTACGGCGATTTTGTCGAAGCGGTGGCACGACGCTACAAAGGGCGCATTCACGTGTACCAAATTTGGAACGAGCCGAACATCTACCCGGAATGGGGACTGTATCCCATCAGCCCGACGGAATATGTGGCGCTGTTGAAAGAAGGATATACCCGCATCAAAGCGGTTGACCCCGATGCGGTGGTGGTGATGGGCGCGCTGGCGGCGACCATCGAAGTTGACCGCCAGCGGCGCGAGGGCATCAGCCCCGGCGGGTTGACCGATGCGCTCTTTTTGCAGCAGGTATATGATGCGGGCGGCGGCGATTATTTCGACGTGCTGGCGATGCAGGGGTACGGGCTGTGGAGCGGTCCCTTCGACCGCCGTATGCAGCCCCGCGTGCTGAATTTCTCGCGCCCGCTGTACATCCGAGACGTGATGGTGCGCAATGGCGACGCGCACAAGCCCATCTGGCTCAGTGAAATGGCGTGGAACGCTACCCCGCCCGGCGGCGGCATTCCACCCATCTACGGGCAGGTATCGCCGGAAAAGCAGGGCGAATATACGGTGCTGGCGTATGAACGCATCCAAAAAGAAATGCCGTGGATCGGCGTAGGCTTCTATTGGTTTTTGAAACAAGCCACCGACCAGGAATTGAAAGACGGCAATCCACAGTATTTTTTCCGTCTGCTGGAACCGGATTTCACCCCGTTGCCGGTGTATGATGCGCTGAAAGCCGCCAACACCCAACCGCCGGTGATGTACAAAGGTTGGCATCAGGAAAATCACTGGGCGGTGCGATACAGCGACGGCTGGCAGGCGCAGAAAAACAAGGGCGCAGTCTTCGGCGGGGTAATGGCGACCGGCAGGGCAGGGGAGACGGTTTCGTTCACCTTTTGGGGCAAATCGCTGACGCTGGCGGCAATCCCCGGCGATGCCCGCCTCGCGGTGAAGCTCGACGGACACCTGC
>JAJRSQ010000190.1 GCA_024278725.1 Chloroflexota bacterium | reverse complement strand
GGCGAAAAACGCCCTGCGGCTGTATCTCCCCGCGCTGGGGTTTGCCCTGCCGATGTTGGCGCGGAACAGCGTGGTGTATGGCGGGCTGGATGTGCTCGGTTTGGGGCGGCACGACTCGGTGGTGGTGGGGCAGCTCCGCACCGCCGAACGGCTGGCGGAAACGGGCTGGCTGCGCTATCTCGGCGATTTGGTGCGCACAACCTTCCACAGCTTTTGGGGGCAATTTGGCTGGATGGCAGTCCCGATGGACGACCGCGTTTATTTCGCGCTCACCCTGCTTTCGCTGCTGGCGTTGGTGGGGTTTGCGCGGTGGGGGCGGCGCGCCCGTCCCGTTTCGCCCCCTGTTTTTCGGGCGATGGTGTTGCTGGCAGTCCAACTCGCGTTGGTGACCGCCGTCTTCATCGGCTTGAATCTCTCATTTGTGCAATTTCAGGGACGCTATTTCTTCAGTGCGCTGCTGCCGCTCGGCGTGATTTTCAGCGTGGGGTGGGCTGAAATCCTGCGCCGGAAATCGGCGTGGCTGGGCGCGGGCACGGCGGCGATTCTTTTGCCGGTGACGCTCGCCACCGCCGGGGTGGACAAATGGCGCGCGCTCATCGGCGGCGGGATGGCGGTGGGGTTCGCCGTGCGTTCCCGCCTGCCGGAATCGCTCGCCGGTTGGGGACTGCTGGCGTTATTTTCGGGGTTGGCGGCGTTGGCTGGCGCGAGCGTTTTCTGGTTCATCGCCCCGAATTTGTGACATATCAGGAGGTTTGATACATGTTTAAAAAATTGGCGAGTTTTTTCAGCGCCGCCGACCATCAAGTCCGTCCGGTGCAACGCCTTTCGGTGCGCTGTAACCGTTGCGGGGAAATTATTTCCGCCCGCGTGGATGTGGCAAATGAGTTGAGCCGAACCGATGATGAAGGCTATATTGTCCGCAAAACGTTGATGGGCGGCGGCGAAAACCGTTGTTTCCAACGGGTGGAAATCACCCTGCACTTCAACGCCAAACGCGCCATCACCCACCGCGAAATCACCGGCGGCACATTTGTGGATTAATTTTGCGCCAGCACCACCCCTGCCCGCGCGGGGATGACCACCTGCGGCAGATTACCCCCCGCCGCGCGATAGTTGCCCGTCCCCCACACCGCGCCGAAGGTTGTGCCGTCGGGGGCGGTTGTCGGCAGCGATACCGTTTGCGGGTGGGTGGCGCTGTTGAATGCCGCCACCAGCCGTTGCCCGTCGAGGGTGCGCTCAAAGGCGAACACCCCTTCGGCGGCGAGAAGGGTGCGGTAATGCCCTGTGCGCAAGGCGGGATGGGCGTGCCGCAAGGCAATCGCGCGGCGGAAATGCTCGCGCAGGTCGGTGTGCCATCTTTCCGGGGCATCCCACGGGAAAGCGCCCCGGCACGCCGGGTCATCGCCGCCGGTCAACCCGATTTCATCCCCATAATAGATGCAGGGCGCACCCGGCATGGTCATCTGAAATAGCGTGCATAACCGCAGCGCCGACTCATCCCCCCCCACCTGCCACAGCGTGCGCGCCGTGTCATGGCTGCCGAGCAAATTCAGTTGGGCGTGGTTGATTTCCCAAGCGTACAAATGGTGCATGCGGTCAATCTCCGCCGCGAAGGCTTCCACCGTCAGCGGGGCGAAGGCGTACCCGCCGGGGCGGTTGTCGGTGCGAATGGTCTCCGCGCCGAAAAATCCCAGCGCCGCCCGGCTGAAAATATAATTCATCACCGCGTCGAATTGGTCGCCCTGAAGCCAGCGCTGCGCCGGTTTCCAAATTTCGCCCACAATGTATGCGTCCGGGTTGGCGGTTTTCACCACCCGCCGAAATTCCCGCCAAAAGCCATCGTCATCAATTTCATCCGGCACATCGAGCCGCCAGCCGTCAATGCCGAAATCCACCCAGAATTTCGCCACCGAGAAAATATAATCGCGCACGCCGGGGTTGCCGGTGTTGAATTTCGGCAGGGCGGGCAACCCCCACCACGCGGTGTAATTCGGCGTTTCGTCCGATTGGGGGTAGGGGCGCAGAGGGTAGCCGTTGATGTGAAACCAATCCACGTAGGGCGAATCCGCGCCGTTTTCCAGAATGTGGTGGAACGCCCAGAACCCGCGCCCGGTATGGTTGAACACCCCATCGAGCACCACCCGCATAGCGCGGGCGTGCGCCGCGTCGAGCAGCTCGCGCAGGGCGTTGTTGCCGCCGAGGAGCGGGTCAACCTGAAAATAATCGTAGGTGTGATAGCGATGGTTCGATGCGGAGGCGAAGATGGGGTTGAGGTACAGGGCGGTGACGCCCAAATCTTGCAAATAATCCAGCCGGTCGACGATGCCGCGCAGGTCGCCGCCCTGAAAGCCGTGGGGGGTGGGCGGACTGCCCCACGGCTGGAAGGTGATGCCGCGCGGGTGCTCGGTGCGGGAGCTGCGGGCGAAGCGGTCGGGGAAAATTTGATAGAAAACGGCGTGTTTCACCCAATCGGGGGTGTGGATGGGCATTGGTGTGTCCTTTGCATAAAAAATGGGTGGTGGTTCAAGTTGACTGCCGGAAATTTATTTCCGGGTAAAAGCTGCACCGCTGTGGTTTGATTTTCGGCTGATATGATACCCGATTTTCCGGTGCGGTCAACCCTTCGGAGGCGATATCCGCGCGCCGGTTTGACAACCCGCCGCAAATTTCTAAACTGTCTGTTCATTGATTATGGAGACTCTATGAAACGGATTGTCCTTTTTGCTCTCATCGCGCTGTTGACGGTTGCCTGCGCGCCGAACACCCCCTCAGTCCAAACCCGCGCCGCAACCCCCACTATCCCCCCGCCGACCGTCGCCCCCACCCCGACGCCGGTTCCCCCCACGGCGACTCCCGTCCCCGCCGTGCCGCCATCGCCCTTGTTTGATACCGCTTGGGATGACCGCACGCCCTTCGCCGCCGGATTGCACCCCGACCGGCAATCGGTGTTGGACGCGCTCCCCGGCGCGAGCGTCTACCATCTGGAAATGACCATCGCCCCGGATTTGACGCACCTCACCGGCTCGGAAGCGGTGCGCTACACCAATACCGAAACGGAATCGATGGCGGAAATATACTTCCGGCTTTTCCCCAACATTCTGGGCGGTGAATCCACCGTGTCGAATTTAAAGGTGAACGGCGCCCCCGCTGAAACCGCGTTGAGCATGGAAAACAGTGCCCTGAAGGTGACGCTGGCGCGCCCCCTTTCGCCGGGGAAAGCGGTGGTCATCACCCTGAATTTTGCCGTCACCGTGCCGACCACCGAAGGGCGGAATTATGCCTCTTTCGCCTATTTGGATGGTATTCTGGCGCTGCCGCACGTCTACCCGATGATTGCGGTGTATGATGCCGACGGCTGGAATGTGGAAGTGCCGCCGCCGTATGGCGATGT
>JAJRSQ010000189.1 GCA_024278725.1 Chloroflexota bacterium | reverse complement strand
TTATGATGAAATCTGTTCGGTTGACCCGCGCTTTCCGGTTGTCCGACACGTGCAAAACGTTCGGTCGAGTGTCCGCTCGAGAGTTGTGGAAAACCTTTGCCGTTTTCGCCACAATCCGCCGCTCACACCCGGAAATGCCGTTTGCAGCACAATTCGCCAACCCCGACTACTATATTTTTGCCAGGAGTCCGCAATGTATCAACAATTCCCCCCGCCCCTAAAACCGCCCCGACGCGATGAGAATGGTTTTTTGGAGGTTTGCATCTTCACCCCTGCGGCTGCCGCCTTCTTGACGCTGATTGTTTTTGGTACACTTATCCTCATTTTGGCAAGCGGTCATCGGCTCACCGGTTTTCCACGCACGGTCTTGCTGACCACACTGTTGGGCATCATCATTTTCGATGTCTTTGCCACCCACGCTTGCCTGCACCGGCAATCGCTGCGCTATCGCTTGTGGCTTCGCCGACAAATGCGCACCCTCGACCGCCTGCTCGGCATTGCGCCCCCGCCGCCGTTGCGTTTTCTCGGCGTCACCGCTGAAGGCGACCCCGCCGGGCTGACGGCGCGAACGGTTGACCATCACCTGCTCATCGTCGGCGCTACCCAAAGCGGCAAATCGACCGCCGCCGCGATGCTCGCCGCGCAGGATACCGACCGCTCGCTGCTGATCATCGACCCCCACGCCGCGCTGGTGGAAACGATGCTCCGGCTCAATATTCTCGATGGCGTTGCCGATGCCGACATCTTCCCGCTGATGTCCAATGACACGCACACCGCTACCCTCAATCTGCTGCAACCCTTCCCCGGCGAATCCCCCGCCGCCTGCGCCGAGCGGCTGACCGAAGCCTCGCTTGACCTCTATTTTGAAGGCGACCTCACCCAAGCGCAACGTCATCAGGATACGCTGTTCCACACGCTCTATGCCCTCAGTGTGGCGCGATTGACCCTTGCCGAAGTCGTCCCTTTTCTGACCGATGAGGATTTTCGCGCGATGCTTCACCCGCAATTTACGGCGCACCCGCGCCTGTTGCGCTGGTTGGCACATTTTGAGGCACTGTCCGATTCAAAAAAACACGACCTGACCGAGTCCACGGTCAACCGTTTCCGCCCCTTCCAGTATGATGAACCGGCGCTGATGTTCGGACACCCGGTCTCCACCCTCGACCTGACGGCATTTATGAACCGTTCCGGCGCTATCCTGCTGGCGCCGCTGTCCGTGGATAAATTCGGCGGGAAAGGGGCGTATCTGGCTGCCGGACTCCTCCTCTCCACGGTGGATGCGCTCCTCGCCCGCCGCGAAAAGGGAGGCAACAATCCACCCCTGCGCGTGGTCGCCGATGAGTTTCAACGCTATGCCACCGCCGCCTTCGACCGCCTGCTCACCGAGCGCCGAGGCTTCGGCGCGTCGGCACTGCTGGTCACCCAGGGGTTGCGTCAACTTTCCGACCGCCGTCGCTCGCTCATTTTGAATAATATCGGCGCGCTCCTCGCCTTCCGTTCTTCGGCGGAGGAAGCCGCGCTGCTGGCGCCCGAACTGTTCGCCCCCGACCCGCTGCTGGTGCGCCAAACCCGCCCCGCCGGCGACCCGGAATTGTATGCCCATACGGAGGCGATGGCACATTACGCCAAACAATTGCTTTCGTTGCCGCCGCGCACCGCCTTCCTGCGCCTCGCCCCCGCCGCCGCCCGCTGGCTGCGCCTCCCCCCGCTCGATCTGCCCCCCAATCCCGCCGCCCGGCGCCGGTTGGATCGCCTGCTCGCACGCGTCGGGCGTCCCCGCGCTGAATTGATGGCTGATTTGGCTCGTCGCGCGCGCAATCTCGCCGCTGATACGCCGGAGGTGCGCGATGATAATTGGGTCTGAATATCTGACAGCGCGCGATGTTCGCCTTTTGTGCGCCGTCGGGCACGCACCCTTTTTGTCGGGACCGGAATTGGGCGCGCTCTTCTTCGCCGAGCGGGATGCCCCCCGTCCCGGTCGGATGCGCCGCCTGCGTCAGTTGCGCCGGCGCGAACTGCTCGTTTCCCCGCCGCGTCAGGGCAGCCGCGCCCCCGCCCTCTTCGCGCTGACCCCTGCCGGACTGACGGCGTGCGTCGCCCGCGCAGATATGTCGCCGGACACGTTGGCGGTCTTCACCCCGAAAACACTGCCATCCCCGCTGCTGCATTTCCGCCTGCTGGCGCGAACTTTCACCGCGCTCTCATTGGCGGTGCGCGCAAACACGGCGATGGCGCTCGCAGATTTTTTCGGCGAACATTTCTTCAAACAGCCCGACAATTTCGACCGCTTGAAAACCGCTGACGGACGCCGGGTGCCGGTCATCCCCGACGGATTGTTTATCCTGCGCCGTCATTCGGACGGCAAACGAAAGTTCATTTTCACCGAAGCGGATACCGGCACGGAAAATCTGGGACGCATCGCCCGCAAAATCCGCGGCTACGAGGCATACCGCACGCCGGCGGGCAGCCGCGCTTTCGAGGCTCGCTTTCACGCGCCGCCCGTCTTCGAGGTGTTGTTCATCACCCCCGGCAACCGTCGGGCAAACAACCTGCGCCGCACTACCGCCGCCATCGCCGCGCCGGAACGCCATCCGGCATACCGTTTCACCACGCCCGATACGCTGTTGCGCCCCTTCGACGCGGATGGCAGCCGCCGGCACCTTCTCGATTGAAGAGTCAAATGATAAACCACAGAGACCCGGAGAAAAACAGGGGTTGAGCGCTGTGGTAAAAAATTAGCCTAAAAAAATCAAACAGGAGCATAAAATGACGGAAAATTC
>JAJRSQ010000188.1 GCA_024278725.1 Chloroflexota bacterium | reverse complement strand
GTCGAGGCTGGCGTCCACCGAAATATCGTGCGGGTTGCGCAATCGCTGCGCCTGCGGACCCACAAATTTGGGTCCCGGAAACAAATCGGTGACGTTGTGAACGGGGCACATCGACGTGCAGATGTTGCACTTGATGCACAAATCGGCGCTGTATTGCACCTGCTCCCAGATGGAGAGGGTGAGGTCAGGGGTTTCGGGTTTCGGGTTCATGGTTTTGGGTTTCAAAATCTCCAACTATAAGTTTGATTGCGAATTTTACGTGATTGCGTTCAATTATAGGCGACCTTTATGGATGAACTAAACTTTTCTCGAAACTCATGTCAGCAACTTATATAATTTATATCTTACGCAGCGTTATCCTGATTTGGGATATTCTGTTTTGGGTTAGTATAATGCGAGAAAAGGATGGTTGATTTATGTCTCCTTCTAGTTCTGACCCAAAATACGAAAAATTTAGAAATCTAATGATTAAACATCGTCTGAAACAAAATGTGACGCAAACTCAATTAGCTCAACGTTTAGGACGTCCACAGTCTTTTGTCTCTAAATACGAAAATGGAGAGAGACGGCTGGACTTAATTGAGTTTTTAGATATAGCAGCAACTCTTGGAATTGATCCAGTTGATTTTATTAAAGAATTGCTTATGGAGAAAAAATTTTGAATATCCTTGAAGAATGGGACATTACAGCCGAACAATTCACACAACTTCTTGATGAAAATCCCAGTTTGCGTGGTATGTTATTGGGATATGTTGCAGAATTAAAACTGCGGGAAATAATAACAACATTTCCAGAAATATCCTTTGTTACAAAATTTGACGACCATAACCGAAGGCGAAAAGGTGACCTTTACATCATTTATCGCGGAAAAGCATTTGATGTGGAAGCAAAATCGCTTCAAACAGCAACAGTTAAATGGGATCAAACTAGTATGCGATGGACTGGAAAAGCACAAGTTGATGCCAGTGATAGAAGACAAATAACAATGCCTGACGGTACCTTGTTGAATACAACGCTCTTGTTAAAAGGAGAGTTTGATGTTCTGGCAATAAATTGCTATGCCTTTGAACAAAAATGGGATTTTATCTTTGCTAGAAATAGTGATTTACCATCTTCTACATGGCGAGGCTATACCGAAACTCAAAGAGAAAATCTTATTACCAGTCTTATACCTGTTACATACCCCCCAGAACCCCCGTTTTACAGCGACCTTCAGGTGCTGTTAGATGAAATGATTATAGAAGGTAAAGGAGCAAACCCCATAGATTTAGATTTGGGTGCATAATAAGGAATCTGTTTTTTACTTCTTGATAAAAACAAGAAAATAAGAATGATTCTTTCTTGCGTGTACTTGCTTTTTCAAGCGACTAACAGCGGGTCTATTATTACGTACAACGATAAATAAATCTTTGGCATAAAATCCTATGTCTTCATATTCATTGACGATTTCTATGTGGGTTAACCATTGTTTTCCCGCACTAACTTCATCCTGACATTTGACGATTAATATGCCTCTTTTTCGTAATACCCGATAAGCTTCTACTCCTGCACGAAAATACATATCGGTGACTGCGGCATGCCATTTTTTCGTGCCGGTATTTTTTTTATCCCCATTGGTTTCAGTACCATTGGAATATGATTCCCTGAAAGATGTGTGTGTTCCAGAACCTGCTTTTTGGTCTGTTTGTTCACGATAAAACCCTTCCATGTAAGGAGGGTCAAGAACCACACAATCAATTGACTCATTATTATAGGGTAAGTTACGGCAATCTACCCCCATAGCTATATCGGTAGCTTTGACCTCATACAATCCATCAGGAATGTTGCGCCAAAAGACACCTTTACCCCAAGTAACATCTGCTACAATTGCTCCAACTGGAACATGTAACTCAAGAATCTTTGGAAAAACATCTGCATTCCCCCCTACGTATGCAGACATAATCAGATTAGATGTTGTGCTACCACCTTGCACGCGTTTTCTCATTGAATTATTTGTTGTTTCAAATAGTTTAGGCTGTTCTATATTCATATATCATATACTATCCTAAAACGGGATATTTGTCAAATGTAAAAAACGGATTGTGTTTTTGGAGTTTAAGAAACTCTATGCAGTCTTTTGTTCTAAAGTTTTGCACCATACTTAACCCATATCATTTTTTGCCACCGCTTTCCCCACCGCGACCGCACTTGCCAGCGCGACGCCGCCGCCGGTGCGACCGTCTGTCCAGCTGAAGCCGGCGAGTTGCGCGCCGACGACGAACAGGTTTTCGGCAATCACCGAGCCGTCGTCGCGCAGGGGGTTCATCCGCGCGTTGACCCGCACCCCAAAGTGGTTGACGGGCTGTCCGGCGGGATTTTCGCCGATGAATTTGGGCGTGAACCAACGATGGCGGTCGGGTTGCGCCGCCACGGGCAAACCGAAAATCGGTTCGCGCACTGAGCCGTTCATTTCGGTGTGGACGCCGCCGCCGAAGATGCCACCCGTTGCCAGCACGAAGTTGTCGGCGCGGTGGGTGAGTATGCGGCTGGCGCTTTCGGTGCGGATGGATTGCGCCACGCCGTCGGAGATGTTGCCGTCCACCACGTGCATGCCCAGCAGAAATTCGCCGCCGAGCGCCAGAAATTCCGCTTTCAAGGCTTCAAATAATCGTCGCCCCGGTACGGATGGGGGCAGGGCGCTGATTTCAAAGACGGTTTTTCCCAGTTCCGATTCTAAATCGGCTAAAATTTGCGCGTGGTGATGCAGCCCCAGCACGGCGGGGAAACCGATGCGGCTGAAGCCTTTGGTGTGCGGTTTGAGCACGCTCACCAGCCGGTGGCGAAAATCGGGGTCGTCGAAGGCGCGTGCCAGCTCAATGGGGGTGATGTTCTTTTTGCCGTCCACCGGCGCGGGCAAGCGCAGCATGACCGCTTTTGCCTGCACGCCGAGCTTTTGCGCGTTGAGATTTTCGGCGGCGAGGGCGGGGTAAAAGTCGCGTAATTCGTCGAAGCCCACCAGCAACATCCGCCCGCCACGCTGAATGTCCCCCTGCGCCAGCCCTTTCGGGGCGAGCATGGCGGGATGCACGGCGCCGAGCGCGGTGGGGAGCCAGAGGTTCTTTTCCGTTTCACCGATGTACGGCAGCCCCTGCGCGGTGGCGATGCGTTTCAGCGCGTCCACCCCGCGCCGGATGGCGTCCGCGCCGGTGAGCCGGTACGGATGCGCCGGTCGGGTTGCCAGAAAGTCGTCCAATGCGGCGAAGGGGTTTTTCAGCGGGGTGAGGCTGTCGGCGGGGTGGTAGCCCAGCACGTCGATTGCGCCGGTGGTGAGCAGAATCGCGCCCGCGCCGTGCCCCATCAGCAATACTTTTTGTTTCGCTTGAGCCAGTAAGGTTGCGGTCATCAAGCCGGATAACCCCGCCCCGATGATGATGGTGTTGTATTTGTTCATGGTTCTCCAAATTACGAATGATAAATTACGAGTGACGGATATCGGCAAGCACAGTATTCGTCACTCGTCGTTCGTCGTTCGTTATTCAAAAATTCCTTCCGTTTCGATTTCGCCGAGGCGGGGGAGGGCGGCGCCGCTCAGGTCGGTGGGTAGTTTATCCAACCCCAGCAATCCGAAATAGATGCTTTCGTCCAGAATCATTTGTCGCAAGTGCTGCCCCCATAGGACGGGTTTGATGCCCTTCCAGCGTTCATTCAGAAAATCCACCAGCGCTTTGTCCGCTGCCGATGCCGAGAGGTGTTTTTCGCGGTGCAGGATGGCGGCGGCGCGATAGGTGCAAAATCCGCCCTGACAGGGTCCCATGCCCACCCGCAAATCGCGGCGCAGGTCGTTGATGATGTTGCCGGGGGAGTGCGCCAATTCCGTTTCGATTTGTTCGCGGGTGACCAGCTCGCATTCGCAGATGATTTGCGCCTCTTTGGCGGCGGTCT
>JAJRSQ010000187.1 GCA_024278725.1 Chloroflexota bacterium | reverse complement strand
GCACATCAAACACATACAGCCGCTCAGGGAAGGATGGCGCGGGACGCGGGGCGCATGCGGCGGCGAGAAGGACAATCGCCAACAGAAGAATAAATTTCAGCAATTGGAGATTGGAGATTGGAAATTTGTAATGTGGGCTGCGCGCCGGGAGACGGGTCAGGGCATTCAAATTATTCACTGTTCGCTATTGAACCACCATACGGAAGCCAACCCACAAACCGATTTCCACCACAATTGCCACAAACCACAGCAGATAGGTTGCCAGCGGGTCTTTCCGGTACCAGATTGCGCCCAGCGCCAAATTGATGGCGGCGATGATTGCGCCGCCGTACGGAATCCACAGCAGTTGCTCGCGGCTGGCGATGGCGGCGGTTTGTGCCGCCGCGCCCGCCGGAAGATGGATGGCGGGCGGCAGCGCGGGATAGCGGGAAAAGACCGCGCCGACCAGAATCAGGGTCAGCAGAATGATTGCCATGCCGAAATAACGCGCCGTCCGGTCGAACCAGAGGGGAAATGCCCACAGCCCGCGCCGCTCGACGGCGGGTTGCCAACGCCGGGTTTCGCCGAGCGGAACCCGTTTTTCCCATGCGGCGATGAATGCCGCGCTATTTTCGGGGGAGAGGTAAATTTCGGTGGCGTCGGTTTTCACCACCAGCGACTCCCCCGCTGCACCCGTGGCGAAGAGCCACAGTCCATCGCGGCGGCAGAGCCACCAGCGCGGCAGGGTTATCCCCAAAAAAGTGCAGACGGGCAGCGCGGGCGCGGCGGTGACGGTGCGGATGTCGCCGATGGGGACGCGGACGGTGGTCGCGCCCCAGCGGATGGTCAGCCCGTTGCGGGTGAGGCGATATTGCAGGCGAAAGAGCGCCACGGCGCGGTACAGAAATATCGCCGCCAGCAGCAACGCCAGCCCCACGCCGAAGAGCCGCCAGAATTGCGCGGCGGAGACGGGTTGCCGGCGAGCAATGTCCGCCAGCAAGGCGGCGCTCGCCAGCAAAATGCCGCCGATGCCCAGACACAGCCAGCCCCCACGATGGGGTTTCGGTTTGAATTGTTGTCCGCTCGAAGGGGTCATGGGTTGCTCACAACAGCGTTTCGATGTCCCACCGTCTCAATTCATCAATCATCCGGTGGGCGGTGATGTCCAGCGAAATGGGCGTGACGGAGATGAGATTGTTTTCCGTCGCCCAGATGTCCGTGCCATGTTCAGACACGCCGGAAGGCGGCTGACCACCAATCCAAAAATAATCGCGTCCGCGCGGGTCTTTGCGGCGCACCAATTCATCCAGATAGACCCGTTTGCCCAGTCGGGTTATCGCCACCCCGGCAACTTTTTCCCAGTCACAGCGGGGAAAGTTGACGTTGAGCAGGGTTCCCACGGGCAAGCCCCGTTCCAGCACCCCCCCGGCGAGCTTCGCCGCGAATTGCGCCTGTCCGGTGTAATCGTCGCTTTCAACGGGATGCACCCGCGAAAAGGCGATGGCAGGCAGTCCGTCAATCACCCCTTCCACCGCCGCCGCCACCGTGCCGGAGTAAAACAGGTCGTACCCCATATTTGCGCCCAAGTTGATGCCGGAGACGACGAGACTCGGTTTCTCCGCCAGCACGCCGAGGTTTGCCAGCGCGACACAATCGGGGGGTGCGCCGCTCGATTTGTACGCTGTGCTGCCGTCCTCCCATTCGATGGGGTCGGCGCGGAGCATTTTGTGCATCGTTTTGGGATGCCCCGATGCCGACCAATTGCGGTCGGGGGCGAAGATGACCGTTTTCGCCACGGCATTCAGCGCGCGTTTCAGCACGGGCATCACGGGCGAGTCGATGCCGTCATCATTGGTGAGTAAAATCAAAGGTGTGCCGGTCATTGTTTCCTCTACGTTTTCATGTCGGGCAGGATTGCCACCCACCGGCGCGGGTCGATGATGGCGCGGGTTTGCGGCTTGTCCTCTTCCTCTTGTTTGTGGATGATGGAAATATACAGCGGTTCGGTCTGGAATTCATTCCCCGCCACGTCAAAAGCTTTCGCCCAAATGACGTGCGTTTCGGTATAACCCACGGTGTCGGAAATGATTTGCATGCCGCCGGAGAAGACTTGCGTGTACCCCACAATCTTCTCGGTGTCGGTGATGTCGGGGGTGGCGGCGATTTCTTCCGGCGTGCGCGGCGCGGTAATGCTGATGACCTGCGTCAGGGTGATGACCTCGCCGGGGACGGGTTGCCCGTCGGGTCCAATCACCGGCTGCCCTTCGGGGGTGAGCAGGGGCAAGGTTTGGGTGATGGCGTATTCGCGGTCGAACACCACATCGCTCATCACCAGCGTCCAGCGCATATTGTACGGCGCGACGGTACTCTCGCCGATTTTGCGGTTGTCCATATAATATTCCACCCGGTCCATCGCAAAATTGTCGTTGGCTTCCACCTGAAAATTGATATATTCATCGTCTTCCAGCACGTAGACTCTGCCGTCTTCCGGGTTGAGCATTTCCGCAGTGGGCGGGGTGTTGTCGATGGTCACCTGCGTTGCCTGCCGCCGGAACGAGCCATCACCGCGCAGAACCGTCAATTGCAGGGTATAGAGTCCCTCTTCCAGCCCGCCGGTTTCCCAGAATTCCAGCGGACCGTTGTCCACCGGGCTGTTGTGGTCGCCGCCCAGTTGACGCCATTCCTGCGGGTTGAGTCCCTGTCCGAATTCCAGCCGGTAGAGTTGGAAACCGTCCAGGCGGGCGTTGCCGGTGATGACCACGCCTCCCTGAATATATTCAAATTGGCGGGGGAAGGTGATTGCCACGGGTCCGGTTGCCACCGCCCCCGCGCAAGTGTCATCATATTCGCGCGGCGGTTGGGGGATACCCTGTGCTTTCACCCAGTCGTTTGCCACCGCCGGGTAAATTTCAAAGACTTTCGTTTCAATCAAATCGGGTGGGGTGCAGCCCGCCACCGCCAGCTTCCCGTTTTCTTTGTTGATTTCAAAGGGTTGATGCACATTGTCCGTGGTTTTCGGCTCTGTCCCTTCCAAAAACAGCTCGGTGACGGTACTGGGCGTGTATTCCGTGGGCAACAGCCCCGACACCGCATCCACGGTGACATCCACCAGCCCCGGCGGGCGCAGCCACGTCTCCACGGGCTTGTCGCGGTGATAGTATTCCATCACATCATGCCAGATGGGACCCGCGCCGGAAAGCCCGGTGACATCTTTCATCGGTTCATTGTTGTTGTTGCCCACCCAAACGGCGGTCGCCAATTGCGGGGTGAAACCCAGCGTCCAGTTGTCGCGGAAGTTGTTGGTGGTGCCGGTTTTGGCGGCGACGGGACGGTCGTCCAGCACCAGCGAGCTGTGAATGCCGAAAGCGGGCGCGCGGGCGTTGTTGTCGGTCAGAATGCTGACCATCAAATACGCCAGCGCGGGGTCGATGATTTGCTCGGTGGTGGGCTGTTTATATTCATACAACACATTGCCCGCCGCATCTTCCACCCGCAGAATGGCAACGGGGTCGAGCTTGCGGTATCCGGGACGAATATTCTGTTCCGGCACGGGTTTCCCCGCCATCACCCCGTTGTTTGCCAGCACGCTATACGCATACGCCATATCGAGCGGTTTCACTTCGCCGCCGCCCAACGTGAGCGCCAACCCGTAATAATCCTCATCCAGCGTGGTGATGCCCATTTTGTGGGCATTGCGAATCACATCCTTCACGCCGGATTTCTGCATCACCCATACCGCGGGGATATTGTAACTGCGGGCAAAAGCATTGCGCAGGCGCACCGGACCGTGATATTTCAGGTCGTAATTTTCGGGGACGTAAGGGGCGTTGGGCGGGTCGGGGAAGGCTTGCCGCACGTCCATAATCATGGTCGCCGCGGTTGCCACCCCTTTTTGCAGCGCGGTCATATAGTTGAACGGTTTGAACGACGAGCCGGGCTGCCGTCCGGGGTCGGCGGTGCAGACGTTCACATTGCCGTCATTTTCGGTATCCCAATAATCAATACTCCCCACCATCGCCAGAATCTCGCCGGTTTTGGGGCGAATGGAGACCACACAGGCGTTGCTGGCATTCTTGCCTTCCTCCAACAAGGTTTGAATCTGCTCTTGGGCTATTTCCTGCGCCTTCTCGTTCAAATCCAAATCAATGGTGGTGTAAACCTTCAACCCGCCCCGATAAACCGTGCGCGGGTCGAACATTTTGAGCAGCTCGTCGCGGGCGTAAATGGCAAAATGCGGCGCAACAATGTCGAAACGCTGTTCGATGGGTTTCACATCCAGCGTCACATCATAGGCGGCGGTGGCTTCTTCTTCGCTGATGATGCCCTCTTCCACCAGCCGGTTCAGGGCAATCCCCTGCCGCTGTTTGGCTTCCGTGGGATTGTCGAGCGGATTGAGCGCAGGAAACTGCGGAATTGGGGTGAGCATGGTGCATTCCGCCAGCGAAAGCTCGCTGATGGTTTTGTGGAAATAAACCTGCGCCGCCGCCTCGATGCCGTAAGCCAGATTGCCGTAATAATTGGTGTTGAAATACCATTCCAGAATCTGGTCTTTTTCATAACGGCGGGTAATTTCCGTGGAAAGAATCAGCTCTTTCAACTTGCGGGTGTACGATTTTTGAGCGCGTTCTTCCTCATTAATAATGATGTTTTTGATGAGCTGTTGGGTGATGGAACTCCCCCCCTGAATTTGCCCGCCCTGCAAATTGCTCACAAATGCGCGCGCCAGCCCTTCAATATCGAAGCCGGGATTGGTGTAGAAGTTTTTATCTTCCAGCGCAATCACCGAATCTTTGCAGGTTTGCGGAATCTGGTCAATCGTCACGTATGAACGGTCGCCCAAACGGGGGTCGAAGAGTTCGTACAGCACCGTTTCGCCGGTGCGGTCGTAGATTTTGGTGGTCTCGAAGTTTTCCTGCTCGGTCTCAATGGCGGAGGGGTCGGGCAATTCCGCCGCGAAGCTGGCGTACACGGAATAGACCGCGCCGAACACGCCGGCAACCAGCGTGCCGATGACCGCCAAGGTGAGAATCGCCGCGCCGCCGAATGTCCATCCGACAAAAAGCGCATATTTGGGGCGGAATTGTTTTGCCCGCTTCCGCCGTCGGCGGGTTATCATTACTTTTCGGTTTGACTGCATAAGTATCCTGTGATTCGTGATTCGTGATTCGTGATTCGTGATTCGTGATTCGTGATTCGTGATTCGTGATTCGTGATTCGTGATTCGTGATTCGTGATTCGTGATTC
>JAJRSQ010000186.1 GCA_024278725.1 Chloroflexota bacterium | reverse complement strand
GCATCACCACCATTTGCGCGGCGGAATAATAATTGACCAGCGTGTCTTGATTTTTCGCCCCCAGAAATGTGACCAAATCGCCCACGCCGAGCGATTCTTTCAGGTTGTACAGGCGGCGCATTTCGCGCTGTGCTTCGCCGGAAGTGGCGTGCGGGTTGCCGCCGATGATGCTGATGCAGACCTGATTTCTGAATTCCGGGTTCTGCCGCAGCACCAGCGCCATCGCTCGAATCAGGCAGTCAATGCCCTTGAGCGGCTGAATGCGCCCCACGAACAGAATCACTTTGTGGTCGGGCGGCACACCGATGCGGCGGCGGGCTTCAGGGCGCGGCACGGGCTGGAAGAGATTCAGATTCACCCCTGGCGGAATGACGGCAATATTGGCGGGGTCGGCGCCGTACAGCGACACCAAATCGTGTTGTTCCACGGGCGTCGCGGCGATGAGCCGGTCGGCAAAGCGCATGATTTCCCCTTCCGAACGGATGCGGAAATCGGACTCGCGTTCCCCGTCTGTTTGCGCCACCCGGTTTTTCATTTCCCCCAGCGTGTGAAACATCTGCACGATGGGTGTGCCGCCCCAAATATCCTGCAATCGCTGAGCCGCCAATCCGGAAAGCCAATAATGGCTGTGGATGATGTCGTAATGCAGATTCTCGCGCACCGCGCGGGCGCGAACGCCTTCCACAAATTCGGGCAGGTGGTCGTAAACTTTGTGTTTGCTGTACGGGCGTTCCGGTCCGGCGGGAATGTGGATGACCCGGCTTCGCTCGCCGAGCACCCCATGCACCACCGGCGTGCCCGGTTCCTGCGCGCGGGTGAACACATCCACCGTCACCCCTCGCCGGTCAAGTGCGGCGGACAGTTCCCGCACATACACGTTCATGCCCCCCGTTTCCTTCCCCCCCAACATTGCCAGCGGGCAGGTATGCACACTGAGCATCGCCACCCGCCGAATCATGCGTCACCTTTGGTGATGCTCACCCCGAAAACATCTTCCGCCACCGCCCCGAAACGGAATTTGTAGACTTCATCCCCCCGCAGAAAATCGTAGCGGGGGCGGTTCAATTCTATGGCGTGCCGAATGGAATAGCTGATGATGACAATGCCGGGACTGAGATGCCCGAAATTTTCCACATCGTACCCGGAATTGTAAACCAGTATTTCGTTGCGGTAATCGAAACAGAGGAGCGCCGCCGCCGAAACTTCATTGATGTCCAGAAAGTAGAATTTCAACCAACCCTTTTCGGCAAATTTTTTGATGATGGCGCGGAAGAACGTCAACTTTTTGTCATCCCAAAACTGGTCTTTTTCCGTCGCAGATTTGCGATGCAGGGAAATGAACGTGTCAATCGCCGCGTCCGTCACCTCCGCCGGGGATTGCAGCACCCGCCAGCGCACCTCGGCGGTGGCTTCCACACGGCGCAATTTCCGCCGAATCTCATGTCGCTGTTTTTTGGCAATCCCCGCCAGATATTCATCCCAACTGCCCGGCAAAGTGATGACGGGACACACCTCTTCCACCGCGGTAGACGTCGTCCAGCCGCGGGCGGCGATGAGTTCCGCCAGCATTTTGGGGGTGATAGAATGGCAGGCGAGACTGCAAAAATAGGCAGTGCGCCACTCATCCGCCAAATTTGTGGCGAGATAATCCACAATGGCGGCGTACGTCTCGGCGATGTGGTCGCGGTCAATCAGGAAATCCAGATAGTCCGAGACGTCCACGCAGCCCACAAAGTGCAGCGCATCCCCATCCACAAAAAGGGGCGCGATGCCCATCAGCGTGCCGTCATCGGCGCGCACGGTGATGAGGCGCAGGTTATCGTTTCCAAAGTGCTGCCACCAGATTTTTTGGTATTCAACTGTCATAAAAATCGGGGCGGATACTGCACGCCCCATCAAATCATTCCACGCTTCAGCCAAATCACCAAAGGCTTGAGCGGATGTATCGCATGTCACGTTCATTGAAACATCTCTCCAAGTTGCAATTGATTTAAATTATACGCATGCGGGGATAGATGCCAAAAAACTGCGGCACATAAAAAAACGCACCGGGTCAATTCGGTGCGTTTCTATATGAAAATAGCCGGTATCGGGCTAGAAGTTGCCGCTCATTGCCCCGCTAAACAGTGCGCCAAAAGTGAGCATCATGAAGAAAAAGGCGCAAATAATGCAGAGGAAGACCACGACAATGGGAATCAGCACGGTTGCGGCGGCTTTCCCGCCGGGTAAATTGTGCGACACTTTGATGGCAAAGGTCGCCAGCACCAATTGATAGATTGAAATGATGAAGCCGAGACACGCGCCCAAAAACGGAATGACACCGAGCACGGCATTAATGATGGTGATGGGCGCCCAAAATGTGGCGAGCAGATATGTTTGTTCCTCAAAACTTCCTTCGCCACCGAACATTTTGGCAACCACAAACAGAATGCCGGAGCCGACAAGGAAGGCAAGCGGGGCGAAGATGAGCGTCCCAAACACCGCGCCGAAGACGGTTCCGGAGCCCATAGCGGCGTATTGCGCGAACTGCTGGCGCATCTCCGGCGGAATGTCCTGATTCAACATGATGTTCTGCATGAAACCGGCACCACCACCAATAGCCATACTGATGCCGCCGAAAATAGCGGCAATCACAGCGGCAATAATCACCCAAATGATGGCGGTGGCAATCTTCGCCTGCGGTTTGAGGCGTTCTTCCTGAAATGCGGCATCGCCGGGGTGAGTCAACACGTTGATCCAAGTTTGAACCATTGCACCAAAATCCATTGTTCCCTCCTCTGGGAAAGTGTTCGGTTTTTTAAAGCTATGACACAATCAGTATACCATTTTATGCGTGAAAATTCCAGTTTTGTGGCAAAGAAACCACGGCTGTTGCAAAGTAAATTTTAAGGTTGCCGGTTTTCATGATTTCACGCCGCAGGGGCGATTTGCGAGCCGCTCTTACGCATTTTCTTCCGGTTTTAACGAAAATCGGTGGCGTTGTAGGGGCACGCT
>JAJRSQ010000185.1 GCA_024278725.1 Chloroflexota bacterium | reverse complement strand
GTCCCCCTCGCTCTCTCTCACTCCCCCCTTCCCTGTGGGAAGGGGGGACACAGGGGGGATGGGGAATATCCAAAATTGTAAGTTTTTCGCAATAATTTCAATAGTCTTATTCTGTCAAACATTCAACTGCGTAACATCGGCAATGTAATTCAACCACTTGCAGGGGCATTCATTTTATGGCAAAAATTCTGAAATCAGCCCGGTTCGACCCCGAACCGGTGACCGCAGGGCGAAATCATCTGCAACCGCGCCCCAACGATGCGCCCGCAGAAAAATCGCCGATGATGCCTGCCCCACCACCCCCCGACCCGCACGCAGAAGCGGAGCGCATTGTGCAAGCCGCAAAGGCGGAAGCGCACGCGCTCATCGCCCGCGCGGAAGCGGAAGCGGAACAAATCCGCAAAAAAGCGCGGCAAGTCGGTTTGGAAACGGGATACAATGACGGCAAACAAGCCGCCGAAAAAGAAGCCGCCGAAGGCATTGCCAACATCAAACGCATCGCGGAAGCTATGTCCGCCGAACACGAGGCGTTGTTGCACAACACAAAAGAATATCTGGGCACGCTGGCGCTGGCAATTGCCAAAAAAATACTGACCCACACCCTCACCGTTCAGCCGGAAGTGGTGGCGGATATGGTGGCGGAAGTCATCGAAGCGGCGAACATTCATGGCGGCTGTTATGTCCACGTCCATCCGAGCGATTATAAAATTTTACAACCGCATTGGGAAGCGGTATCGCACCTGCAACAACCTGATTCCAGTTGGGAGCTGGTATCCGACAATCGGGTCAGCCGGGGGGGATGTATGATTGACATTGAGGGAGGAACAATTGACGCGCGGATGCAAACGAAGCTGGCGCAAATAGAGACGGCGCTGGCAAAAGCCATCGAGTGAGCTACGGCTTATCGAGCACATCGCGCACGGTGCGCACCAAATCAAACGCCGAAAAAGGCTTGCGCATAAAATGAATCCCTTGCGCGTCCAGCGTCACCTCTTTGGATTTCGTCTGCCCGGACATCAGCAACACCCGCATCTGCGGGTATTTTTTTTGCAGCAACACGGCAAGCTCTTCCCCGCTGAGCTGCGGCATAATCATATCGGACAACAACAAATCAATCGTACCCTCGTGATGCGCCGCCATATCAAACGCCTTTCTGCCGTCATCGGCTTCCAGCACGGTGTACCCGTACCGAGCCAGCAACCGCACCACCAGCATCCGCACTGCCGGTTCATCTTCCACCACCAGCACCGTTTCCGTGCCGTGCGGCAGCTCATTCGCTTGAATTGTGCGGGTCTTTTTCGGGGGTTTCTCTTTAGTGCGGGGCAGATAAATCTTAAACGTCGTCCCCTCATTCAGCGCGGAATCAACTTCAATGAAACCGTTATACTGCTGAACGATACCGAAAATGGTCGCCAAACCCAACCCGCTCCCCTTCCCCTTCTCTTTGGTGGTGAAAAACGGCTCGAAGATATGGGCTTTCACTTCATCGGGCATCCCCATTCCGGTGTCGGAGACTTCCAGCAGCACAAAATCACCGCCGCGCTCCATCGGCACAGATTGCCCCTTGAGCCGGCAATTCGTGGTGTGAATCTCAAGCGTGCCGCCGTGCGGCATCGCATCGCGGGCATTGACCGCCAGATTCACCACAATTTGCTCCAACTGGGTGGTGTCGATTTTCACCGCCCACAAATGCGGGTCAAACTTCATCCGCAACGTAATTCGCCTGCCCAAAATGGGCGATAACATCTTGCTGATGTCTGTGACCACCGTGTTCAAATTCACCACTTGCGGGTCGCTGCTCTGTTTGCGAGAAAAAGAAAGCAGCCGGTCTACCAAATCGGTGGCGCGGTTGCCGGTGAAGCGGATGCGGTCGGCATATTCGCGGAGGGGGTCGCCGGTGGGGATTTGCTGCTGCAAAACTTCCGCAAAACCGTTGATTGCCGTGAGCAAATTATTGAAATCGTGGGCAATGCCGCTGGTCAGCCTGCCGATAGCATGCATCTTTTCCGCCTGATAATACTGGGTTTCCAACTGCAATTCGCGGGTGACATCCCGCTGGCTGCACACATAATTCACAATTTCCTGCCGGTGATTGCGAATCGGCACAATGGCGGTATCGCCGGTGAAATACGTGCCGTCGCTTTTGCGGCTGGTCAAACGTCCCTGCCATGCCTGCCCTGCCGCCAGCGTTTGCCAAATTTGCTCAAAATGTTCATCGGGATGTTTGTCGCTGCGAAGAAAATCTATCAGCGTTTTCCCGAAGATGCCCGCCGGTTCATACCCGGTGACGGTCTCAAAGGCGGGGTTGGTGTAAACAATTGCGCCGTCCGCATCGGTGATGACCACACTTTCGGTCGATTGCTCAATAGCGGCGCTGAGCTGGCGGTGCTGCTCGTCGAGTCGGGCGCGGGTGATTGCCAGCGCAACCTGTTCCGCCACCCGCCACACCAAATCCACCTCCGCCAGCGAAAACGTGCGCGGCTCGGTGTGCCACAACGAAAGCGCGCCCAGCACATCGTTATTGCTCATCAGCGGAACCAGCACCAGCGATTTGATGCCCCGGTCGTCAATCAGCGGGTCGGGGGCGAGGGGTGGCGTTTCATTCGCCACATTATTGCTGATGATGGGCGATTTTTCCTCCAGCAACGCTTGCAGCACCGGATGATCGTTCACCGAAAGTACCGTTTGCGGCAATGCGGGGCGGTGGCTGGCGAGGCTCGCCGCGACAATTCGCACGCAATTTTCCGCCTCATCCGTCAAAATGGCGAACGAGTCGGACACATCGAAAGCGAATGCCATCTCGCGGCAGGCAATATCCAAAATCACCTCCTCGCGCAGCCCGCGCGCGCTGGCAGAAATGATGCGGTTCAACAGCGTCAGTTCGCGGTTACGTTGGCGAATTTGTTTCTCCGCCTTTTTGCGTTCCATCACTTCACTGCGCAATTCTTCGGCGTAAACCTTCGTCTGCTCAAACGCCATTTCCAACTGCTGGACATTTTCCTTCAACTGCGCTTCCACCGCCTGCCGGTCGGCGAGTTCTTTTTGCGCCTGCTCAAACAAGCGGGCATTTTCCAGCGCAATCGCCGCCGCATTCATCAACGGGCGCAGGTAGGTGATGGTCTTTTCATCGAAAGCGTGCGGGGCGTCGGCATCCAGACGCAACAGCCCCAGCACCGTATTGCCGAGGGTAATGGGGAACACCACGTGCGAGCGCACCCAATCCGTTTCATGCTGCACCACCCAACGCGATTCAGCATGGGTGTCGGGGATGAGCAGGGGCGTTTTGGAACGCAGCACCTCCGCATCGAGCGGGAATTCCGGCAAAGCCTGCACCAGATGGGCGATCATCCGGTCGCTGCCGAAATCTTCATACCCTTGCCAGCATGAAATTCGCAGCTCATCCCCTTCCACCAAAACGATGTGTGCGGTGCGATACGGCACGAGCCGTCGCGCCTGCCGCAAAATTTCGTTCAACACGGCAGTGTGATTCATCTGCGAGGTGAGCGCGAGGGTCACATCGGTGAGCGTCTCGGCAAAAATGCGCTGTTCGCGTTCTGCCACCAGTAAATTTTGTTGTTCAACGGCAGATAATGTTGGTTTGATGGCGGATGTCATATCTTTATCCATGTCGTATTCTTGCCTAGAGTTTAACACATTGACATAGTCTGGTCAACACAGAATTTACTATTCCTTTACGGTGCATTCACGTGAAATTTACTGATTTCCGCCGCAAGCTGTGATACCCTTTGACTGTATCGGGTAAAAATCCCCCGTTACGCTATGGGATGATGATGGAACTGACCGAAACTTTTGACGCATACCTCAAAGCGCTGGATGATGTGCCGCCGTTCATTCGCAGTGGACGGGTAACGCAGGTGATTGGCTTGACCATCGAAGCGCGGGGATTGCACGCCCAAATCGGGCAGTTATGCTACATCGTATCGGAAGACGGCAGAACGGAAACGCCCGCCGAAGTGATGGGCTTCCGCGACAACCGCACCCTGCTGATGCCATTGGGCGAAATGCAGGGCATCGGTCCGGGGAACACCATCCGCGACAGCGGCTCGCTGTTCACCGTGCCGGTGGGCGACGCGCTGCTGGGACGGGTGCTGAACGGATTGGGGCAGCCCATCGACGGCAAAGGTCCCATCCACGCCTCGGCGGCATACCCCGCCGCCGGTTCCGCGCCGCCGCCACTCGGACGTATGCCCATCGCCAACCCGCTGGAAACGGGCGTCCGCGCGATTGACGGTTTTCTGACCGTCGGCAAAGGGCAGCGCATCGGTATTTTCGCCGGCAGCGGGGTGGGCAAAAGCACAATGATGGGCATGATTGCCCGCCACGCCAAAGCCGACATCAGCGTGATTGCGCTGATTGGCGAACGCGGGCGGGAAGTGCAGGAATTCATCGAGCGTGATTTGACCGAAGAAGGGCTGAAACGCTCGGTGGTGATTGTCTCCACCAGCGACCAGCCCGCATTGGTGCGCCTGAAGGGGGCATGGGTTGCCACCGCCATCGCCGAATTTTTCCGCGACCAGGGGCGCGACGTCACCTTTATGATGGACTCGGTGACGCGCTTCGCAATGGCACAGCGCGAAATCGGGCTAGCCATTGGGGAACCCCCGGCGATGAAAGGGTACACCCCATCGGTATTCGCGCTGCTCCCCAAACTGCTGGAACGCACCGGTACGGGCGAGCGGGGAACCATCACCGGATTTTACACCGTGCTGGTGGAATCGGACGACCTGACCGAACCCATCACCGACGCAGTGCGCTCCATTTTGGATGGGCACATCGTCCTTTCCAGAGATTTGGCGGCGCAAAACCACTATCCCGCCATTCACGTTTTGGACAGCGTCAGCCGGGTGATGCCCGCCATCACCGATGAAGCGCACCGCGCCGCCGCCAGCCAACTCCGCGACTTAATGGCAACCTATGACAAAGCCGCCGATTTAATCAACATTGGCGCATATGTGGACGGGTCGAATCCGGCAATTGACCAGGCGATTGCCCTCATGCCCGACATCCTGCGTTTCCTGCGCCAAAAAGCAAATGAACCATCGCCGTATCATGACACGCTGGAAAAACTGAAGCAAATTGCGGAAGC
>JAJRSQ010000184.1 GCA_024278725.1 Chloroflexota bacterium | reverse complement strand
CTGGAATTTTTGACCCGCGACGACGTGGCGGAAAACACGCTCACCATCATTGCGGGCGACCACGGCGAAGGGCTGGGCGAACACGATTTTATGGGACACTCGTTTGTGGCGTATCAGGAATTGGTACACGTGCCATTGATGATAAAGTTCCCTCAAAACGCGGGAAAGGGCAAACGAGTGGACGCGCCGGTCTCCACCCGCCGCATTTTCCACACCGCGCTCGACGCGGCGGGCATCCAAATTCACGAGACGGAAACGCAACCCGCCACCGACGTCAAACGGCTCAACCTGTTGCGCACCGTGCAGGGCAACGACCCCGAACACGAAATCGTCTTCGCGGAGGCATACGCGCCGAACACCTTCCTTTCGATGATGGAAGCGCACACGCCGCAACTGATTGATTCGTTCTACTGCCGTCTAAATCGGCGGGCAGTGGTGCAGAACGGCACCAAATTGGTGCGAATTGACGGCGTGCAGGATGAATTATTCGACCTGAATACCGACCCGCACGAATTGAACGATTTGGCGGCGGCGCAACCGAGCGTCGCCGGGAAATTGGCGGGGAAACTCGACGCATTCATGTCGCAAGCCGTCGCTCGCCGCCCCGACACGTGGCAAACAAATCACACGCTGGAATTGGACGACGAAAACCTGATGGATCAACTCCGCGCATTGGGATATCTTGAATAATCTCGCGCTGAAATTCTATACACAAAAGGATGCACCATGATTAACCCAATTTTATACACCATCAACCTGGGCAGTTTGCAAATTCCCATCCGCTGGTACGGGCTGCTCATCGTCACCGGCGCGATAGCCGGGGCGGTGTACGCCGCATGGTACGTGAAAAAACGCGGCTTCAACCCTGACATCGTTTGGGATGCGATGATTTGGCTGCTGATTTCAGGTATTTTGGGCGCACGCATCTGGTACGTGCTCAACGACATCATCGGCGGAAACCAGCGGTATCTGCAAAATCCGGGGGAAATTCCCAAAATATGGGAAGGCGGATTGAACATTCTGGGCGGGGTGGTCGTTGCCGCGCTGGCAGGCTGGTACTATACCAAAAAATACAATGTCGATTTCTGGCTGCTCGCCGATGCCGCCGGTCCCGCGCTCCTGCTGGGGCAAGCCATCGGGCGCTGGGGAAATTTCATCAATCAGGAATTGTACGGTCCCCCCACCAAAGTGCCGTGGGGTATCCCCATTGATGCCATCAACCGCATCCCCCCGTGGAACGATTTGACCCAATTCCCCCTTGAAACCACCCGCTTCCATCCCACCTTCGCCTATCAAATGATTTGGAACCTGTTGTTCTGGGGATTAATCTTCTATCTGGCGGCACGGCTGGGAAAAAGATTCAAGCCCGGATACGCCACCGCCATCTGGCTGATGGCAGGCGGCGTGGGACGCACGTGGCTGGAACTCTTCTTCCGCCCCGACCAACCCCGATTTTTCAACACGCCGGTCAGCACTTCGCTGATAATCTCCGTGCTGTACGCGCTCGCCGGATTGTTCATCTATCTGGTGAAAAGCGGACGGATACAGGTGAGCTTTATGCAGCCCGCCGGCGACGATTACGCGCGCATTGAAGTGCGCCGCAAGCCGGCAGGTCGCCGCGCACCGCGCAAAAAACGATAGCACACACGGAAACGGGGATATGTTCGGCGTGAACATATCCCCGTTTTTTTGTTGCCCGAAAGCCCTCAATCGTCCTGCCCGTCGCCCCCCCCCTCGCTGGCGACCATCACATCGCACGCATTCGGCTCACCGATGACCACCAGAATATCCCCTTGCCGAATGAGTTCATCGGCGGTGGGCAGGGTGATGACGGTATCGTTGCGGCGAATGGCAACGACCACCACCCCGTACTTCGGGCGCAATTGCGACTCAATCAGGGTGTGCCCCAACAGGTTTTTCGGCGCTTTAATTTCCACCACGCTGATATTTTTGTTCACCTGCATGTAATCCAGAAATCCGGTGGACGACAGCTTCCGCCCCAACCGCACCCCGGCTTCATGCTCCGGCAGAATCACATCATCCGCGCCGACCTTCAGCAGAATTTCCCGCTGGGTGCGGGTGCGAGCTTTGCAGATAACCCGGCGCACGCCCAGTTGGCGCAGAATGACCGTCGCCAGCAAATTGCTCTCAAAATCCGTGCCGATGCAGATGACGCCGGTGTCGAAATTCCCCGCCCCCAATTCGATATACGCCTCGCGGTTGGTGGCGTCCATCTGCACCACATGCGGCAACGTGTGCGACAATCGCTGTACCAGCGCAGGGTCGGAATCAATTGCCAGCACGCTGTGTCCGCGCTCATGCAAAAGTGTCGCCAAGCTGGAGCCGAATCGCCCCAGCCCGACCACAACAAACTCGTTCCGCTTTTGCGGCGGACGGGCTTTCCCTCTGTTGAATAATTTTTTGGAACGTTTTTCAATGGTCATTTATCTCTACCCGATGATGATTTTTTCTTCCGGATAATACACTTGTGTGCGCCGCGAGCGTTGCGCCAAAGCCACCACCAGGGTGAGGGGACCCAATCGCCCCCAAAACATGGTGAAAATGATGAGCGCGCGGCTGATTTGGTTCAAATCGGCGGTGATGCCGAGCGAATAGCCGGTGTTGGAAAACGCGCTGATGACCTCAAACAGCACCGGCACAATCCCGCCACCGTCGAACATCAGAATTGACAGCGTCACCACCAGCACCAGCCCCGATGAAACGGTGACGATGGCAGTCGCTTTTTGGATGGTTTCCAGCGGCAGGGTGCGCCCCATAATCCGCACGTCGGGATGCCCCTTCACGTTGTTCCACAGGGTCACAAATACCACCGCCACAGTGGTGAGTCCGATACCGCCGCCCATCGACGCGGGCGCGCCGCCGATGAACATGAAGACCATCAGAATTAATTGGCTGGCTTGCCCCAACTGGTCAATGGGCAGCAGGGTGATGCCCGCCGTGCGGCTGGAAACTACGGTGAAAAACGCCGCCAAAACGCTTTCTGCGGGGGGCAGGGTTGCCAGAAAATCGCTGAAGAAAATTTCATCAATCAGTAAAACCGCCATCCCGATGAGCGTCATCGCAGTCATTAATGGCAGAATGAATTTCGTGTGCAACGAAAGCCGTTTGGTCTTCGGAAAGGTGAGCAAATCGAAAACGGCAGTGATGCCCATCGTGCCGATGGTGATGAGGATTGCCATCGTGATGCTGGCGACGGGGTCGGCGCGGGTGGCGATGAGATTGGGGTCGTCCGTACCGTGAAACAGGTCTAACCCGGCATTGCAGAAGGCGGAAATCGAATGGAAGACGGCGTAATATGCCGCTTTCGCCGCGCCCATATCATCCCACCAGGTGAAAAAGAGAATCACCGCGCCGATGAATTCAATCCCCAGCACCACCAGCACCACCGAGATTGCCAAATCCATGATGCCGTGCGAGCGATGCACGCCCATGGTCTGGCGCAGAATGATGCGTTCCCGCATCGCCACCCGCCGCCCGATGAGCCGCAAAAATAGCACCGAAATGATGACGAAACCCATGCCGCCCACCTGAATGAGTCCCAGCACCACCACTTCGCCGAAGGTACTGAGCCGCTCCACCGTGCTGACGACAATCAGCCCGGTCACTGTTACCGCCGAGGTGGCGGTGAACAGCGCCTCCCGCCAATCGAGCGGCACGCGGTTTTGGGTGGCGATGGGCAACATCAGCAGGATGGTTCCCACCAGCACAATCAGCGCAAAGCCCGTTATCAAGATTCGCGGACTGCGGTCTTGCGAATAATCATGGATTGCCGGATTTCTGGGGCGTCCATAGGTCAACGTGTGCCTCTTTCCCATCATCATACTATCAAATATCCCGCATTGAAAGCCCGATGCGCCCGCGCTCCGCGTCCACCTGCATCACCCGAACCTGCACCACATCCCCCACACTGACCACTTCATGCGGATTTTTGACGTACCGGTCAGCCATCTGCGAGATATGCACCAACCCATCCTGCTTCACGCCGATGTCAATAAATGCGCCGAAATCGACCACGTTGCGCACCGTTCCCTTCAGCACCATCCCCGCTTCCAAATCGTCCATTGAAAGGACATCGGCGCGGAGAAGCGGCGCGGGGAGGTCGTCGCGCGGGTCTCTGCCCGGCTTCGCCAGCGATTCCAAAATGTCCGCCAGCGTCAGCACCCCCACATCAAGCACTTCCGCCAACGCGACCAACTCACGTTTGGGCTGGCGGCGCAACCGCTCGATGCGCGCGGGGAGGTCGGGTTCATCGCCCGCCACACCCAAATAATCGAACAATCGCTCCACCACCGGATAAGATTCGGGGTGGATGAACGTATTGTCGAGCGGGTTGTCGCTCTGCGGGATTTTCAGGAAACCAATCGCCTGCTCATATGTTTTCGCGCCCAGCCCCTTCACTTTTTTCAGGTCGCGCCGGTTTTTGAACGCACCATGCGCATCCCGATGCGCCACAATCGCATTGGCAACCCGTTTGCTGATGCCCGCCACATAGCTCAACAGCGACGCGCTGGCGGTGTTCACATCCACCCCCACATTGTTGACCACACTTTCCACCACCGCATCCAGCCGTTCCCCCAACTGCTTCTGGTTCACATCATGCTGATACAGCCCCACGCCGATGGATTTCGGGTCGATTTTCACCAATTCCGCCAACGGGTCTTGCAAACGGCGAGCAATGGAAATTGCGCCGCGCATGCTCACATCCAAATCGGGGAATTCCTGCCGCGCCAGCGGCGACGCGGAATAGACCGACGCCCCCGCTTCGCTGACCATCACATACGCCCCGCGCCCGGCATCGCGGATGACCTCCGCCGCCAATTGCTCGGTTTCGCGGCTGGCAGTGCCGTTCCCAATTGCCAAAATATCAGCCTGATAGCGTTCCAGCAGTTGCTTCAACACTTCTTTTGCCGCCGTCCACTGCTTTTTGGGCGGGTGGGGATAGATGGTGACGCCCTGCAAAAACTTGCCGGTGGCGTCCACCACGGCGGCTTTGCACCCGGTGCGGTATCCGGGGTCAATACCGATGACCACTTTTCCCTTCACCGGCGCCTGCAAAAGCAGATTCTTCAGGTTCACCCCAAAATTATTGATGGCATGGTCGTCCGCATCCGCCGAATGGGTTTGGCGCACTTCCCGCTCAATGGACGGACCGAGCAGACGTTTATAGGCATCGGTGACGGCGAGTTGCAACTGGTCGGCAAACGCGCCGTTTTTATGGGTGATGAACTGACTTTCGATTTTACCCAGCACG
>JAJRSQ010000183.1 GCA_024278725.1 Chloroflexota bacterium | reverse complement strand
TAAGGTTTATTTACCCATAATTTACGCTCAAGCTTTAAAAATGGTGCACAAAAAAAGGGATGGCGAAAAATCGCCATCCCCTGAATTGCGGAGGAATTTTTATTCCAACCAACCCTGCCCTTTCAGGAAGGGGGTCACGCCGGGAATATCAAAATACTGTCCCTGATAAGCTTGATACGCCCAATAGAATGTCACCAGCCACAGCAACGGAACGATACATCCCACGAACGGTATGAGCATAAGAACAGTACTCAGCACTACCAGCACCACGTTCACGCCCAGCGCCTGTATTGCGTGGTACTTCTGAAACGGACGACTTTTCATGTCCTCTACCAGCAAAATAATGATTGCCACCAATCCAATGGGGTAAGACAGGGCTGCTAATAGTTTGTCGTTACTGTTGATTTCATCCATAATACTTCACTCCCTTTGTGTATATAGTTGTTGTTGGACACGTCTCATTTTACCACACCTATGTCGCAAAATCAACCGATTTTTTCGCGGTTTTGCCCAAATACCGGCCATTTAGTACAATTGGAAAAATAAGCCATAGCTTGAGGTTGACCATTGCAAAATAATCTAACCGACTCGCAAAGCGGGCAACGCGCAACAACGGTGATGCATCTGCTGGAAGTTGCCGCCATCATTTTTTCACTTGACCAGTTGACGAAATTTCTGGTGATGAACAATATTTCGCCGGGTGGTGTCTGGGCGCCCATCCCCGGCTTGGAAAGGCTGGTGCTGATTCGATACACCACCAACCCCGGCGCCGCGCTCGGATTGTTCCGCAATGGCGGCAACGTTTTTTTGGTAATCGCCTTTCTGGTGGCAGCGGCAATCGTCTATTATGCGATGAAATCGCCTTCAATCCCGTGGTTGATGCGGATAAGTCTGGGGCTAATGCTCGGCGGCGCATTGGGGAACGGATGGGACCGCGTGCAGCACGGCGCGGTGACCGATTTTGTGGATGTCGGCTTTTGGGCAATTTTCAACATCGCCGATGTCGCAATCATCACCGGCACAACACTGCTGGCGTACTGGATGTGGCAGGAAGACCTGAAAGAGCAAGCGGCGCAAAAAGCGCAGGAACAATGAGCACCCACACCTTCACCTGCCCCACCGATGGCATTCGGCTGGACAAGTTTCTGGCGCAAGCGCGCCCCACATTATCCCGAAACCGCGTCCGGCAGCTCATCATCGCCGGGCACGTGCGGGTGAACGGCAAGCCGCCCGCCAAAGTCGGCATCAAACTTTCCGCAGGCATGGAAATCACACTGGCAGAACCCGACATTGTCGCAGAAGCGCCGCCCGCGCCCAAGAATATCCCGCTGGATATTTTGTATGAAGACGACGCGCTGCTGGTGCTGAACAAACCCGCAGGACTGGTGATTCATCCGGCGGCGGGGCACGCCGACGACACGCTGGTGAATGCGCTGCTGCACCGTTACCCCGCGCTGGCAAACCTCGACGCGACGCGCCCCGGTATCGTCCACCGACTCGACCGCGATACCTCCGGGGTGATGGTGGTGGCAAAAACCGCGCCGGCGCTGGAAAATTTGCAGGCGCAATTCAAGGCGCGCACGGTGGAAAAAATCTATCTCGCGCTGGTACACGGCATTCCCCGCTCGGCGGAAGGGGTGATTGATGTGCCGCTGGGGCGACATCCCACCCTGCGGCAAAAATTTGCGCCCCGCTCCGACGGGAAGCCCGCCCGGACGCACTATTGGCTGGAAGAAACTTTCGCGGCATTCAGTTTGCTGCGCATCAAATTGGAGACCGGACGCACCCATCAAATTCGGGTGCATTTGGCGTGGCTGGGACACCCCGTCGCAGGCGATACCGTTTACGGGCACAAAAAAAACCGGCTGAAACTATCTCGCCAGTTTTTGCACGCGCATTCGCTCACCATTCAACATCCCATCCGCGCAGATGAAATGACCTTCACCGCCCCCCTCCCGGCAGAATTGGAGCGCACGTTGGAACTGTTGCGGTAGCTATTTCAAAAATAAACCATATTTCAAAATAACATATACGGCTCGCACGCCGTCGCGCCAGTTGATTTTTTTCCCTTCACTGTATGTGCGACCGTGATACGAGATGCCAACTTCATATATCGGGCGACCCAACCGCGCCACTTTCGCCGTGACTTCCGGTTCAAACCCGAAGCGTTTTTCGTGCAGGTCAATCGCGTCAAGAATATCTTTTCTGAAAACCTTGTAGCACACTTCCATATCGGTCAGGTTTAAATTGGTGAACATATTGGAAAAGAAGGTGAGGAAACGATTCCCCAGCGAGTGCCAAAAATAGAGAACCCGGTGAGTATCCCCGCCGATGAAGCGCGAGCCATAAACTACATCGGCTTTGCCCTCCAAAATGGGGGACAGCAATTTCTGATATTCGCGCGGGTCATATTCCAAATCGGCGTCTTGAATCAACACAATATCGCCGGTGGCATTGGCGAAGCCGGTGTGGAGCGCAGCGCCCTTCCCCATATTTTCCTCGTGGAAGATGACCTTCACTTCCGGGTGGGACACAGTTTGCAGATAATCGCGCGTGCCGTCGGTGGAAAAATCATCCACCACCACAATTTCCCGCGCCAACGGAATCTCAACGGCAAGCACTTGTTGAATTATTGCGCTAATCGTGGTAATTTCATTATAACAAGGGATGATAACAGACAATTTCATGCCGCACCTGCGAGAAAAAATATCGAGATACAATACTTTAGGTTTGACAGATAGTCAAACCGCGCGGGCGAAAATTTCGTCCGGTTCACCGGCAACCGCCACCCCAGGGAAGGAGCGATTCGATGGAAATTGAAGCCAAATTCAACGTGCCCAACGCAACCGTGCTGGCGCAATTAAACACGCTGCCAAAGCTCGCCGGATTTTCGGTACTGCCGGGGAAAGTCAAAAATCTGCGCGACTGCTATTTGGACACTGCCAATCGGCGCATTTTTCAGCACGGTTATGTCCTGCGGCGGCGACGGCAGGCGGATGGCGATTGGGTCATCTCCCTGAAATCGCTGGGCGGCGCGGAGGGTGCCATCCACCGCCGGGAAGAAGTGGAGACGAAGGTCATTCCGCAACTGAAAGACCAAGCCCCCGAAACATGGCAGCAGAGCGACGTGTACGCCCAACTGCAAAGCATGCTCGGCGATGCGACACTCAACATCCTCTTTTGCCTGACGCAAACGCGCACCGTCCACCGGCTCGCGGACGCAGAGCGGGTGGTGGCGGAATACAGCTTGGACGAAGTTCACGTGCCGGTGAACGATGCCGAAATCGTTTTCTACGAAGTGGAAGTGGAACTGAAAAAACAGGGGACGGAAGATGACCTGCGCGCCATCGTCCGGTTTTTTCAGGAAAATTACTTTCTGCAACCCGAACTCCGCTCGAAATTCGAGCGGGCGTGGGATTACATCAACGCCCCCGCCTCGAAAAACGCCATCCTCACCGACGCGGAACGGCACGTGCTGCGCCGTATCACCGAGATTGACACCGGAACCAACACCTACAGCCGCCGGGCGCAAGCCCTGCTCGCCATTGATGAGGGGGTATCGGGCGCAAAAGCCGCCTTCCTGTCCGACCTTTCCGAGCGGCAGGTGCGCCACTGGCGCAGCGAATTCAAAAAGGACGGCGTGCGTATTTTCCCGGAACGGGTGTTGGAAAAAGCCATGCACCGCGAACCGCTCCCCCTGCCCGCCATCACCGGCGCGGACAACACCACCGATGTGGCGCGAAAATTACTGTGGCACGCGCTGCAAGATTTTCGGCATGCGGAACTGGGGGCGCGGCTGATGTTCAAGTCGGCGTTGCCGGATGAAATGCTTTTCGCCGCCCGCAAACTCGCCACCGCCATCCGCGATTTTGCCGCCTTCACGCCGGACGCCATCCCCGACGACGCGCTCGACCCGCTTGACGCGCTCACCGATTTGCTCATCGAGGCGCGAAACACATTGGCGCTCATGGAACGCACCGAGTCATTCTTCGCCGGGTCGAAATCGCTCACCGCCGCCGGTTTTGCCCGCGCCGGCGAAACCCTGTTCCACCGCCACCGCGCCAACCTGCGCGCATTTTTCGATGGCGACGCCTACCGGCAAATGCACAACCGGCTCGACACCCTGCTGCAATTGCCCGATGCGTGGCGGCAAACACCGCCCACGCCCGTCCGATTGGTCATCCCCATTGTGCTGTACCTCCGCTTGGCGGATGTCCTCTCCCAGCCCGTCGCCGACGGCGCGCCGGAAGACCCGGCGGAAGCGCTGGCGCAGACCGCGCAATTCAACGCTTCCCTCGCCATGTTTGAGCCGATTCTGGGCAGAGATATGGCGCGGCTCGCCAAGCCGCTTCGCGCCGCAGATGCCGGATTGCAGGAACTGTTCGACCTTTCGCTGGCAGAGGCGACGCTGAACAACTATCGAAAATTCGGGCAATGGGACGCCGGCACCGACGCCGAACCGCTCGCCGAGCCGCCCGCAGATGACGCCGCCGTGGAAGCCTATCTGGCAACCGTCACCGCCGAGCGCGCGCACGCCCGCGACGCGCTGGCGACCGCGTGGGCAGCCATCGCCGCCGAAAAATACTGGCATAAAGTCGGTAACGCCGTCAAACGGCTTTGAAGGATAAAACAAGATGATGAACAAACAGCCGGTACAACGTATCGCCATTATTGATTTGGGTTCCAACACCGCGCGTCTGGTGGTGATGAGTTCCATCAACGGCTATGCGTATCGGCTGGATGATGAAGTGCGCGAAGTTGTCCGCTTGCGGCAGGGGATGACCCGCAACGGGTTGAGCGACGACGCAATTTCCCGCGCCCTGTTCACCCTGCGATTGTTCAAACGGTTTTGCGACGGCAGCGGGGTGGATAAAATCATCGCCAGCGCCACCAGCGCCGTCCGCGAAGCGCCCAACGGGGCGGATTTCGTGGAAGAAGTGGAACGGAGTATCGGGCTTTCGTTGAAAATTCTGGATGGCGAACAAGAAGCCTATTACGGCACATTGGGCGCGCTGAATGAAGTGCCGATGGAAAACGGGTTCGTCCTCGACATCGGCGGGGGGAGCGCACAACTCAGCCGGGTGGAGAATCGCCGTTTCATCCACGGCGACGCGCTGCCGCTGGGCGCGCTCGCGCTGACGGAACGCTTCATCACCCATGACCCGCCCACAGAAAAAGAGATGGCAACCATCCGCGACGAAATCAACCGCCAATTGGACGCTTTTCCGTGGATGAGCCGGAAAAAAACCGCGCTGATTGGGCTGGGCGGAACCATTCGGAATTTGGCGAAGATTGACGCCGTCAAACGCAGTTATCCCCTGAATACCCTGCACGGCTACACCCTCACCCGCGCGGCAGTGGACGAATCGCTGGCGCAGCTCGCCGGGATGTCGCTGTCGAAACGTCGGCGGGTGGTGGGGCTGAAACCCGACCGCGCCGACATCATCGTGGCGGGCACGCTGGTTGTTCAACAGGTGATGGCGCGGCTCAAGACCGAATCGCTCACCGTTTCGGTGAACGGTCTGCGCGAAGGGCTGTTTCTGGAGAAATTTTGGGACCATCTGACCTACCCCGTCATCGCCGATATTCGGCGTTTCAGCGTGCTGAATCTGGCGCGGGTCTATCAATATCAGAAAAACCACGCGAACCACGTCCGCTATCTGGCGGGACGCGCATTCGACCAACTTGCCGCCCTGCACGGCTACGGCACACCGGAACGCGATTTGCTCGACGCCGCCGCGCTGCTGCATGATTTGGGGACGACCATCAGCTACCGCAACCATCACCGCCATTCGCAAACGCTCATCATCAACAGCGGGCTGCCCGGCTTCACCCCGCGCGAAATCGCGCTGATTGCCCTGCTCACCCGCTTCCACCGCAAAAATAAGCCGTCGCTGCTGGAATTTGAGGGGCTGATGAAAAAGGGCGATTCGGAACGACTGACGCGGCTGGCGGCGATTCTGCGGCTGGCGGAATTTCTGGAACGGGGACGCAACGCCACCGTGGACGACATCACCATCCGCTGGAATGATGACACCCTCTACCTCACCCTCATCGCGGATGAATACCCGGCGGTGGAAATCTGGGGCGTAGAAAATAACGCCATCAATCTCATCAAAAACGCATTTGGAAGAAATGTGGTGATTGACAGCACCGCCGCCCCCACAGATATTATCATCTCATAACCCTTTCAATGGAGACAACATTATGACACCAACACTTCTTTTCATAATCTTTTTATCGCTGGCGCTTCTTTTCGGCTTTTTAAACGGCTTTCACGACAGCGCAAACATCGTCGCTACTATGATTTCATCGCGCGCCATTTCACCCACCACCGCCCTGATTATCGTCGGGATTGCGGAATTTCTGGGACCGTTTCTGCTCGGCAGCGCCGTCGCCAAAACCATCGGCGCGGATATTGCCGTGGCGCAAGCCATCACCATTTCCGTGGTGATGGCGGCGCTCATCAGCGCCAGCACGTGGAATTTGGTCACTTGGTATTTCGGCATTCCCTCCAGCTCGTCGCACGCCCTCTTCGGGGGTATCATCGGCGCGGTCATCATCGGCTATGGGGTTGACAGCCTGCAACAGGGTGGGATTTTCAAAATCAGCCTTGCCCTCTTTTCGTCGCCCCTCATCGGTTTTGCGCTGGGGACCATTGTGATGAAATTGACGCTGTGGCTCGCGCAGGGAGCCACGCCCAAAGCCAACATCTTTTTCAAAAAGATACAAATTCCCACCGCCGTCGCGCTGGCGTTGAGCCACGGCGGCAACGACGCGCAAAAAACGATGGGGATGATTGTGATGGGGCTGGTCGCGCTGGGGTATCAATCAACCTTTTATATGCCCGTCTGGGTGATTGCGGCGAGCGCGGCGGCAATGGCAATCGGCACGGCAACCGGCGGCTGGCGCATCATTCACACGTTGGGCGGAAAATTCTACCGCATTCGCCCCATTCACAGCTTCAGCTCGCAATTCACCTCGGGGATTGTCATCTTCTCCGCGTCAATCTTCGGCGGACCTGTGAGCACCACCCAAATTGTCAGTTCCGCCATTGTGGGGGTCGGCGCGGCGGAGCGGAAATCGCAAGTGCGCTGGGGGGTGATGTCGGAAATTCTGGTGGCGTGGGTGCTCACCATTCCCGTTGCGGCGGTAATCGGCGCACTGGTGTACCTGCCCATCCAACACTTTTTGAATATTTGACGGTTGTTTTCGCCAATTTTTTCAGACTGGAGTACAATACCATCCGATTTACAGATGGTTTTGGAGGCATTATGAAGCAACAGAAATACAACACGCTGATAGCGTTCCTGCTCGGCACGGCATTGGGAACCATCATCGGCACGCTGTTGGCGGCACTGTTCACCCCGTACTCCGGCGAAGAAACCCGCGAGCGCATCAAAACCCAGAGTGTGCAGTTGAAAGACCGGGTGCTGGCGGAAAGCGACGAATTTTCCGCGCGGATTCGCGGCGTAACCGACACGTGGGTGGCGCAATTGCAGGACATCGCGGACGATTTGGTGGCGCAGGGGAAAATGACCACCGATGAAGCGCGGAATCAGATTGACGCGCTGCTGGAAAAAGTACGGCGATAGCTCGCCGGTTCCGTTTAAACATCAAAATCCCGATGGCTGACCATCGGGATTTTTTTGTGCGTCATTCCGTTTTCGATTCGGCTTCCGTTTCGCCGTTCTCCGGCGCGTCTGCCGCCGATTCATCTGGTTCGGGCGCAGCCGGCTCTTCCGCACTCTCGTCCGGCTCGCCGCTCATCGAGAGCGTCCCTTCCAGCCGCGCCGTTTCATCTTTGTAAAAATTGGCGACGCGCACATTCCCGGTCACACAACCCTCGCCGATGATTTCCAGCCGTCCATACGCCACGATTTCCCCGGTCACGTCCCCCGCCACCGACACATTTTCCGCGATGATTTTCGCCGAGACCCGCCCATCGGCGCTGACCAGCACGTTGCCCACCGTTTCGATGGTGCCGCCCTCGCACATCCCGTCAATACGAATGTTGCCATCGCACTTCAAATGCCCGTCGAAACTGGTATTGCTGCCGATGACGGTTTCAATTTTTTCAATCGGCACCCGTTTTGATTTTAGAAAGCCCAGCATTGTTGCTCCTTTGTTCCAAAAATCGCGCGGAAATACGGCGCCGCGCAGACATTCATTTTACTCACAAACGGCAAGATGGGAAAACCGTTCCCCGTTATTTTTGTTCACGGCACAAGCGCCACCGGCGTGGGGGTCGGCAGCACTTCAAAGGCAAAGGTGATGATTTTCCAGTGTCCGTCAATTTGCCGCAGGGTGTAGCGATACGCCGTCGCCGCGGTTCGGGTGGCGGTGCGCCCTTTGAATTGCCACAATTCGGTGCTGAAGACTCGCGCCTCCGGCGGCACAGTGGAAACAATTTCCAGCGTCATATCGCCCGGCATTTGGTACGACACTTCCAGCGGGGCGTTGTATTTGCGGTTCATCTGCCCGGCGAAGGTTTGCACTTGCGCCAGTGCGTCGCCGCTCCATGCGGTTGCCAATGCCTGCAAATGGTCGCCATCGGGCGCGACGATTGCCTGCCGCAACAGAATATTGGCGACGCGCACCGCTTCCAGCGCTTTGGGGAAGTTGACCGGCTCGGTGGAAGACACGGTGGAGGACGCCGTCGGGGTGTTGGGGGGCGGAAAGGTGGGGTTGGGGGATGGCGACTCGGCGGGCGCGACGGTTTCGGCGGGGCGCGGCGTGGCGGTTGGGGCGGGAACAGCCGTGGGGGACGGCAAAGGGGTCGGTGCGGCGGTGGGCGTTCCCGTCATCCCCTTTGGTGTGGCGGTGGGCAGCGCCGTGGCAAACGCGCGCTGTGTCGCCACCGGCGGAAGGTCATTCCTTCCTGAAAAAGAATACCCGCGCACGGCAACCAGCCCCAAACCGCCCCACACGCCGAACCAGACCATCAGCCCCAGCACAAAGGCGACCGCGCGCCCGTAGCGGCGATGTTTGCCCGGCTCCAGCACGATGCCGCCGGGCAACGGCAGCCGCCCGACGATGGCGGCAATTACCAGCGCGATACCGATGAACAGCAAAAAGAGCGGCAGGTATATCGTCAGCCGGAGAAGTTGCAGAACGTCGCGTTTGGTTTGGGCAGATGATGACATTTTTTTGACGCAATTTTTTTCAGGCGGTGAATTTCTCCACCGGCACGGGGACACTTTCGATGATGTCAGCCAGCACCATTTTCGGCGTGCGCCCGCGCAGTCGAGTTTGCGGGCTGATGACCACGCGATGGGTGAGCACAAATGGCGCGAGATATTTCACGTCGTCGGGCAGCACGAAGGCGCGTCCGCGGATTGCCGCCAACGCTTGCGCCGCCCGGTAGAGCGCCATACTGCCGCGCGGGCTGGCGCCCAAATCCACCGCCGAGTGGGTGCGGGTGGCTTGCACCAACCGGACGATGTATTGCCGCACGCTCTCTTCCACCGAAATTTCCCGCACGGCGCGCTGGTTTTCCAGCAGTTCATCCGGGTCGGTAACTGCTGCCAACGTGTCGAGGGGGTCGGTTTTTTGGTAGCGCAACAAAATTTCATTTTCTTCCGCGTCGGTGGGGTAGCCCAGCTCAATTTTCATCATAAAACGGTCGATTTGCGCTTCCGGCAGCGGGAACGTGCCTTCCAGTTCGATGGGGTTCTGGGTTGCCATCACCAAAAACGGGCGGGGAATGGGATGGGTCACGCCATCCACGGTGACGGTGCGCTCCTGCATGGCTTCGAGCAGGGCGCTTTGGGTGCGCGGGGTGGCGCGGTTCACTTCATCCGCCAGCACCACCTGACTCAGGATGGGACCGGGGCGATATTCAAATTCGCGCGTGTTTTGGTTGAAGATGGACACTCCGCTGATGTCGCTGGGGAGTAAATCGGGGGTGAATTGGATACGCGAAAAATCGCAGCCGAGCGAGCGGGCGATGGCTTTCGCCAGCGTGGTTTTGCCGATGCCGGGCACGTCTTCAATCAGCAGATGTCCCTCGCAGAGCAGCGCCACCAGCGCCAGTTCCACCGTTTCGTCTTTGCCCACCAGCACGGCGGCGATGTTCTTTTTCAGTCGTTCAGCGGTTGATTGAATGGTCATTTTGTCCTCGAATGTAAAAGTGCCCTCATTTTACCACGAGCCGACACTTTCGGCTAGATTTGCCACTGTCCAAACGCGAACAAAAGTGCTTGCCATAAATACGGATAATCGCTATACTATCCTCAAAATTCATCCCCTCAGATTGGAATTCCCTGTGACACGAATTTACGTTGCACTTGATATCGAAACAACCGGACTCGACACTGAAAAAGACCGCATCACCGAAATTGGCGCGGTGCGCTTTCGGGGTGACCGGGTGCTGGACGAGTTTCAGACGCTGGTCAATCCCAACCAACCCATCCCCTACCAAATTCAGGAATTGACGGGCATCACCAACGAAGCCGTCGCCAATGCGCCCCAATTCCGGGAAATTCGCGGCGCGCTGCAACGCTTTGTGGGCGACAGCCCCATCGTCGGGCACAATATTCAGTTCGATTTATCCTTTTTGCGGAAGCAAGGGCTTTTTCACGCCAATCCCAGCGTGGACACGTTTGAACTGGCGAGCATTCTGCTTCCCCATGCCGACCGCTACAGTCTCAAATCGCTGGCGCATATGCTGGGCATTGCCGACCCGCCCACGCACCGCGCGCTGGACGACACCCGTGTCACCCATCGACTGTTTTTGGCGTTGCTGGATGAAGCTCGCCGATTGAGCAGCGACGTGATAAAACTGGTCAGCGATATGGCGACGCGCGGCAAATGGTCGCTGGCGCCGGTTTTCAAAGACCTGTCCCGCGAATATCGGGGGGGAATATCGGGCGGTGCGCTGGCGCAGCAACTTTCCTCCCATCGGGATGACCTTTTCACGGAAGCGACGCTCTCGCCGCTGCCGGAGCCGCGCGTGCCGCCGCGCAAACTCAATATTGATGCATTGGCGGCGTTGCTGGAACCGGACGGCAAAATTCAACGGGCAATGCCCGGCTTCGAGCACCGCACCCAGCAGGTGGCAATGCTCCGCGCCATCGTCGAGGCGTTCAACGAGCCGTACCATCTGATGGTGGAAGCGGGAACCGGCACCGGAAAATCGATGGCGTACCTCATCCCCGCCATCCACTGGGCGCTGGAAAACAACCGGCGGGTGGTCATTTCCACCAACACCATCAACCTGCAAGACCAGATTTTGAACAAAGATTTGCCCGCGCTGAAGAAGGCGCTCAAGCTGGAATTCAACACCGCCGCGCTGAAAGGTCGGGGGAATTATGTGTGCGAGCGACGGGTGGAATTGTACCGGAAAAAAGAGAACCTTTCGCCCATTGAAATGCGCATGCTGGCGAAGATTCTGGTGTGGATGCCGAACACCATCACCGGCGACCGGCAAGAGCTTTTTATGCCCGATTACGCCGAACAAGCGCTGTGGCAGCACGTCAACGCCAACGCCGACATCTGCCCGCCCGACCAATGCGCGCGCCACAACTGCTTTTTCGCTCGCGCGCGGCAAGCCGCCGAAGCGGCGCACGTGCTGGTGGTGAATCACGCCCTGTTGCTGGCGGATATTTCGGTCAACAATCGCGCCATCCCCGAATACCACTACCTCATCATTGACGAAGCGCACCATCTGGAAAATGCCATCACCCGCCAGCTCAGCTTTTCCGCCAATGAAAAAAGCATTCTTCAACTGCTGGGGTCGCTGGAGGACACGAAAACCAGTCCGCTATCAAAAATGACCGGGCAACTGCGCCGTCATCGCGTCTTTGAGGCGTTGGAGGCGCTGGAACCGCTGGCGAAAAAATCCCGAACAGTAGCAGAAAGTGCGCATAAATCCACGGTGGTGCTGTTTGACGTGCTGCAAACATTTATGGCAGATTTCAACAAACAACCCAACAATCAATACGACCGCAAATTGCGAATTTCGCCCCGAATGCGGTTGCAACCCGGCTGGAGCGACATCGAAATGGCGTGGGACAACGCCGATTTGCAATTGGCGGAACTGGACAAATTACTGGCTCAGGCGCATAAAGTGTGGGATAGCGTTGACTTCGCCGATGTGGACGGCTGGGATGATTTGGCGCAATCGCTCAACACCACCCGTCTGCTGCTGGGTGAAATCAAGGAACATTTGAGCCTGATTTTGGCAGAATCGGATAAAGAGACCATCACGTGGATTGAGGAGAAGGTGCGCACGCAGGATGTCTCGCTGCACGCCGCCCCCCTGCACGTCGGCAATCTGGTGCGCCAACATCTGTTCGACCAAAAAGAGAGCATCATCCTCACTTCGGCAACACTGCGCACCGACAACAGCTTTGAATACGCCAAAGAGCGGCTCGGCGCGTGGGATGTGGCGGAACTTTCCGTCGGCTCCCCCTTCGATTACAAAAAATCCACGCTGGTTTACGTGCTCACCAACATCCCCGAACCGAATACCGCCGGCTTCCAAAAAACCTTCGAGCAGACGATGGTGGATTTGGCGCGCGCCATTGACGGGCGTATGCTGGTACTCTTCACCGCGTACAGCCACCTGCGGAACACCGCCAACGCCATCCGCCACCCCCTCGCCGAAAGCGATATTGTGCTGTACCAGCAGGGCACGGGCGCGAGCCGCCGCCAACTGCTGGAGAACTTCAAGACGGCGGAAAAAGCGGTGCTGCTCGGCACGCGCAGTTTCTGGGAAGGGGTGGACATCCCCGGCGACGACCTGAGTTGCGTGGTGATTGCCAAAATCCCCTTTGCCGTCCCCAGCGACCCCGTTTTCCAAGCCCGCAGCGAAACCTTCGACAACGCCTTCAGCCAGTATTCCATCCCGGAAGCCATTCTGCACTTCCGGCAGGGCTTCGGGCGGCTCATCCGCACCCGCACCGACCGGGGCGTGGTGGTGGTGATGGACAAACGGGTGCTGACCAAACAATACGGCAAAGCGTTTCTGGAATCCCTGCCCGATGTGACCCTCCGGCAGGGCGATAGTTCCGATTTACCCCGTGCCGCCGCTGAATGGCTCAAAAAGTCATAAAATGAAGGGATATTTTCGCAATTGCAATTTGACGTGTTATAATAGCCACAAATAATTAGCTGGAGACTCCATCAATGATTGAAGCAAACAAACTACGCAAAGGCACAACCTTCGAAGACAACAAAGACCTGTTCAAAGTGCTTGATTATACGCACATCAAAATGGCGCGCGGCGGGGCGACCGTCCGCACAAAAGTCATCAATCTGCGCACAGGGAGTATCACCGAAAAAACCTTCAACGCCGGTGAAAAGGTGCAGGATGTGCGTCTCGACCATCAGGAAGTGCAATATTTGTACAATGATGGCGATTTATACTATTTTATGAACACAGAAACCTACGAACAGCCCGCATTGGGCAAAGAAACACTGGCGGAAATCATCCCCTTTCTGGTGGACGGCATGCAGGTGAAACTTTCCACCTACAATGGCGAACCGATTGACGTTGAAATTCCCACCACCGTGGAAATGGAAGTCGTCTCCACCGAACCCGGCTTCGCGGGCGATACCGCCACCGGTGCGAGCAAACCCGCCACGCTCTCCACCGGGCTGGAAGTGCAAGTGCCCCTTTTCATCAACGAAGGCGACGTTATCCGCGTGGACACCCGTTCCGGCGAATACATCACCCGCGTGTAACGCAATGAAAAATCCCGCCGGTAAAGAATGTAAATATTTCTTCGGCGATTACCATCGGGGCAGAGATATTGAAGCGTGCCGCTTGCTGGAAGCGAACACGGACTCGCCCCGGTGGGAGCCTTCGCTGTGCCATGTGTGCCCCGTCCCCGACATTTTGCGCCAAAATGCCTGCCCCAATTTAGTGCTGGACGCCATCGCCAAAAAGGGATTCTTGGGCTTCGGGCGCAAAGTGGACGTGCAGGGCTGGTGCAGCGAATATTTCCTCGACGTGGATGAACCCGCCGTCGGGTGCGGGCACTGCCACGAATTCGGCGGTCCCTCCATCCTCGATTTGGACGAACCGGACGAATAATCCGCCATCGTGCCGCTGCAACCGGCACTCAGGTTCAAAATCACCTTTGCAACAACCGCGAATAATCCCTGCCCATTGACATTTCTCCCGATTCCGGCGATAATTAATTCAGGAAAGGGATGAAAAATGAGAGAGAAGCTCACAATCATGGCGATTGTGGCACTGCTGTTCATCGCCGCTCCATTGAATGCCACAGCGCAATCCACATCGGGCGGCGTATTTGTGCTGGTTGCCGACGGTCCCGTCACGCCGGTGATGGTCAGTCACATTGAGCGGGGCATTGCCCGCGCGGAAGCAGAAAATGCCACCGCGCTGGTGATTGAGTTGAACACTCCCGGCGGGCAAACCGACCTGACCCGCAGTATCATTCAGTACATTCTGAACGCCCGCGTGCCGGTGGTGGTGTACGTCTATCCCCCCGGCGGATTCGCCGCGTCTGCCGGCACATTCATCACCCTGGCGGGACACGTGGCGGCGATGGCGCCCAGCACCAGCATCGGCGCAGCCAGCCCGGTGAATATGCAGGGGGGCAACATTGATGACACCCTGCGCGCCAAACTTGAAAATATTCTGGTGGCGGACATGGAAAACATGGCGGCGCGACGCGGTGAAAAAGCGGTGCAATTCGCCACTGACGCCATTCGGGAAGCCCGCGCCGCCAACGCGAAAACCGCCCTGTCATTGGGGGTCATTGACATCATCGCCACCGATTTGAACGATTTGCTGGCGCAACTCGACGGGCGAGAGGTGCAACTGCTGAGTGGCGCGCGCACGCTCCGCACCACCGGCGTTCCGGTCACCCGCATTCCGATGACCTTCGCCGAACAAATTTTATCCATCATCCTGCGCCCGGAAATCGCCTTTATGCTTTTGGCGATTGGACCGCTCGCCATCATTTACGAGCTGGCAAGCCCCGGCGGCTATATTGGCGGGGTTATCGGGGTGATTTGCACTGTTTTGGGGCTATACGCCATCGGACAATTGCCCGTCAATTACGCGGGCATCGCCCTGCTGGTGCTGGCGCTGGCGTTGTTCACCGCCGATGTTTTCGCCCCGACACACGGGGCGCTCACCACCGCGGCGGTCATTTCATTGGCATTGGGGGGATTATTGATGTTCAATCAGGCGGAATTGGGATACCGAGTCTCCATCGCCCCGATGATAGCGGTGGCGGCGGCATTGGGATTAATATTCTTCTTCATCGTCGGCAAAGCAGTCGCCACCCTGAAAATGCAGCCGGTATCGGGAGAAGCCCGCATCATCGGCATGACCGGCATTACCAAAACCCCGCTTGACCCGGAGGGGATTGTGCTGGTGGACGGCGCGCGCTGGCAAGCCGTCGCCGACAATCCACCCATTGCGGCGGATGAAACCATCCGGGTCGAAGCGGTGTCGGGATTGCGGCTGACCGTCCGAAAAATCCCCCCAATTGAGGGGTGAACGAAAAAACGCCACGGGGAAATCCGTGGCGTTGGTGTTTCTGATGTTATCGTTCGTCTTAAACGGGTGACACAACCGGGCGAATGCCCTCGTATACCCGTTTGCCGCCGATGGTGCGCAAAATGGTGCGTGCGTCTTTTTTCCCGCCCAACTTCTGCGCCATTTCCGCCGGCGTGAGCGGTGTGTTGTCATTTTCAATGAACAGGCGAACAATCGATTCGGTGAGCGCCAGCGTTTCGGGGATAAAATCGGGCGATGGGGCGCAATCGGTTTGGATGTGATGCCACAATTGGTCAATGACGAAGACCTGCCCCGTTTCGGGGTCAACCCAATCCATCGTCTGCACCTCAGGGTTTTCCGCCACCAACGCTTGAACATCCTCGCAAGCATGCCCCAGTAAATAACGGTGGAAGTTTTTCCCCGGCTTTTGCCACCATACAAAGTCAATGTGGTATTTTGTTTTCAGCGTCGGTTTAATGTATTTTGCCATAATGTTTCCCTATGATTTAAACGTCCAATAGCCGTGGCGCATCCATTCACAACGCGGATTGTTCGAGAGTTCCTGCAAAAGGGGACCCGGAGGACACCGGCGCGCCACGTTGATGGCGCTGTACAGGGTATTGGTGTGAACAGCGCCCTGCGAGTTGAGCTTCAACAATTCGGGGAAAATACGGTCAATCAAGACCGAGATGGGGGTGTCTTTTTCGGCATTTTTTTGCCACAGCGCGTCAATCGCCTCCGAACCTTCTTCGCCGATGACCATCAATTCGTCGTAGCTGCAGGCAAGTTGACGATTGCGCATTTCAAATGCCAGTTGATTGTTTTTGACGGTTGCCACGCGCACCCATTCCCGCATTGTGCGTTGGCGGACAAAATCAATCACCAGCCGAAGGGGGTCGCCGGTGCGTTTGAGTACCACAAATGCCCCCACCGGCAACTGATGCTGGACAAACCAATCGCTGAAGCCGTAAATGTAGCAGTATTCGGGAACATACCAGCCGACCATCTCTTCGCCGGTTTGCCCGTCCACAAATTGAAGCGCCACCACGCGCGCATCGGACACGGCGGGGAGCAAGGGTTTCATCCCCGGCAGCACGGGGAGCGTGCCGGAACGGCGGTGCGGATAATTCAGCACCAGCGTCACTTCATCGGCGTTGGGGTCTACCGAGCGCGCAAATTCGGGCGGCGTGTGTTCGTCGTCGATTTCGCTCAACAGCGCGCGCACATCCGGCGCGAGGGTGTCCGGGTCGAAGTTCAAATCTCCCCTGACCAGCAAATTGTGCGGCGGCTGGGCAATCTGCGGCGGTTTCAGCCGGTGCAGATACCACATCGGCTTGCCATGTAACCCCACATTCAAAAAACGATCGTCGTTGTCCAGCAGATGGTTGATTGAAAATTGCGTCGCTTCGGGGGACTCGCCGTTATCGTGCAATTCCAGCGGCTCAATCAACGCTTCAACATCCAGCGGCGCGCCGTTGATGTCAATAGCGGCGTCCACGATATTGAGCAATCCTTCCTGAATTTCCACCAGCATATCGGTCAAGAACCAATCGCCGTTGAAACTGACGAAGTTGCCATTGGCGGCGAGGGCATCGTTTATTTTGGGAATGATGATGTCCCGGAATTGCGCGAACAGCTGCGCCGCCTGCGACGTGCCGTCGTCATTCATCCCCACCCGATTCGCTGCATCGGTGAGGGCATGCTGAACGTGGAAATCTGCGGCAAAGGATGCCGTTTTTCCGCTCGCAAAAGCCACGGTGAG
>JAJRSQ010000182.1 GCA_024278725.1 Chloroflexota bacterium | reverse complement strand
CCGCGCCAGAAACGGCGGCGAGAGCGGCGGACATACCAGTTGGTCAGGTCGTTCAAAAAGGTTTCGACCGCCATAGTGGCGTTCATGGCATCGTAGGCTTCAAAGGCGCGGTTGACGCGGGCGATGACCTGATTGAGCCGCGCCACAATCCACACATCCAGCACATTTTCCGAGCCGTGCCATTCGGCGGCGGATGATGCCGGTTCCCAGTTGTCCAATCGGGCATAGGTGACGAAGAAGTTGTACACGTTCCACAGGGGGATGAGGAATTGACGGCGCACTTCATCGGCGCGGTTGTACCCGAAGAGCAGGTTGGATTCCGGTTTGTGGTTGCAGTACAGCCAGCGCATCACGTCCACGCCCATTTTGTCGGCGGCTTCGTTGAATTCGATGGAGTTGCCCCAACTTTTGTGCATCGCCCGCCCGTCTTCGGCGAAAAGGGTGGCGTAGCTGAAGTTGTTTTTGAACGGCGGTGTGCCATCGAGCACGGTTGCCATGACCAGCATGCTGTAAAACCAGTTGCGGAATTGACCGGGGAACGATTCGCTGGTCAGGTCGGCGGGATACCATTCGCGCCAGTAGTCGGGGTTGGTGCGGTATTGCAGGGTGCTGAAGGGGACAATCCCCGCGTCGAGCCAGGGGTTGCCGACATCGGCGATGCGGGTCATGGATGTGCCGCAGTGCGGACAGGCAATTTTCACCGCGTCCACAAAGGGGCGATGCGGGGTGTGCCCCTCAAAATCGTCCCACCCTTCCACCGCGCGGTCTTTCAGCTCCTCCCCGCTGCCGACCACTTCAAAATGGTCGCAATCGGCGTTGTCGCACACCCAGATGGGGAGCGCCAATCCCCAGTACCGTTTTTTGGAAATCATCCAATCGTGCATGTTGCGCAGCCAGTCAAGTTCGCGCTCTTTGCCGAAGGACGGAATCCAGTTGATTTGTTCAGTCACGTCCATGATTTGGTAGCGCAGGCTGGCTTCTTTTTCTTCCGGCGTCACTTCCGAGCGGGGTTTATCGTACAATTCGCCCATGCTGATGTACCACTCATCCACCAGCCGGAAAACGAGTTCGGTTTTGCAGCGCCAGCAGGTCGGATAACGGTGGGTATATTCTTCCACCCGATAGAGCCGCCCTTTTTTCTCCAGATTTTCGAAGATGGGCGTGGCGACATCGCCGACATACATGCCGTTGAGCCAGTCAAATCCATCCAGAAAATACCCTTCATCATCGATGGGCGCGATGAGCGGCAAACCGTGTTCTTTGCCCAGCCCGAAGTCCTCCGCGCCGCAGCCGGGGGCGATGTGAACGATGCCCGTCCCTTCGTCCTCGCCCACGTCTTCCCACGCCAGTACCCGGTGCGCATCTTTGGCGGTGACGGTGACACCGGCGACAATTTCCTTCAGGTCGGTGAAGCCGCCGGGCTGATTGGCAGCGGGCAGTTCATCGAAGGGACCGTCATATGTCCAGCCGACCATCTCGCGCCCTTTCAGGGTGTCGAGCACCTCGAATTTCCCTTTCAGCATAGCGGTGGTGCCTTTGCTGAGATAGTAGATTTCATCGCCCTGTTTCACCCGCAGATAGTCCAGTTCGGGACCGACGGCGGCAGCGACGTTGCTGGTGAGCGTCCACGGGGTGGTTGTCCAAACCAGCAAAAACTCGCCGGGGCGCTCGCGCAGGGGGAATTTCAGGGTGATGCTGCGGTGGGTCAGCTCGGCGTAACCGTCGGTGACGATTTCATGCTGGCTGATGCCGGTGGCACAGCGCGGACACCATGGCATCACATCCGCGCCTTTGTAGAGCCAACCTTTTTCCCAGCATTTTTTCAGGAAGGTCCAAATCATGTAGTTGTTTTCGGTGGAAAAGGTGAAATAGCTGCCGCCGAGTTCGGGCATGCCGAGCCGCCCCACCAATTCTTCCACCGTGCCGGTGACATCGCCGGTTGGACGCGGCAGGGTGATGGTTTGGGCGGCATCTTCTTCCATCAAATCCGCCAACCGGCGCAACTCGTCGGGGTCGTTCCAGTCCATGGCGTAGCCCAGCCGGATGGATTGTCCGGTCTGGACGGCGGCATATCGCAAAACACGCTCTTTGCAGCGTTTCACAAATTCCGCCAGCCCGTAATCTTCAATATCTTTTTTCGATTTGAAACCGAGTTCTTTTTCAACTTCCACTTCCACCCACAGCCCCTGGCAATCGAAGCCGTTTTGGTAGCGCAGTTCACGCCCGCGCATCGTCCAGAAACGGTTGTACAGGTCTTTGTAGGTGCGCCCCCAACCATGATGCACACCCATCGGGTTGTTGGCGGTGATGGGTCCATCCACAAACGACCACTTCGGTTGTCCTTTGTGCAGAGCGACAGTTTTTTGAAAGATTTGGTTCTGTTCCCAAAATTTGATGGTCTCCCGTTCCTGCGCGGGAAAATCAACGTTGGAAGGTACAGGTTTAAATGGCATGATGATTCATACTCCAAAAGAAAGATTTGTCATTCGTTCTTGGTTATTGGTATTGTGTGTTTCGTGAGGCGTGAAAATGGAACTGACGGGCGACAGCCGTCAGCCCATAGCCGGGCGACCACAAGGGTCGCCCCTACTTTTCACTATTCATTCTTCACTATTTTTACGCCCGCCGTCCGCCTTTGAGCGCGTCCTGCAATGCGGCGAGGTCGTCCCATTTTCCGGCGGCGGCGAGTTGCGCCTGCTCCGCCCAGGTGGTGGGGTCTGCCAAACGGGTTAAGCGCGGGTCTTCCGCTGCCAGAATCTCGCGGATGCGGTCGGCGGAGGTTGCCGCCAACTGCGCGAAGGTCGAAATGCCGGCGGCATTCAGCACCGAGGCAATTTTAGGTCCGATGCCCTCGATTTTTTTCAGGTCGTCCGGTTTTGCCGGAGCGGCAGACACTGTTTCTGCCACGGGTTCCGGCGCGGGGGCAACCGCCACGGGTTCCGGCGTGGCAACCGGCTCCGGCACGGGGTCGGGGCGTTCATCCGCCTCAAATGGCGAGCGGGCAATCGCGCTCTCGTCTTCCCCTTCGGTGTTTCGCAGCAACAGCACAATCACCAGCGCAACCAGCGCCAAAACCACCACCAGCCAATCGAACAAAGCATTCATTTTCGACCCTCCTCCCGGTCTTTCCATGATTCACCTCTCCCAAACTAATCGGAAATCTCCACCATGATGCGTTTGTTGATGCGTCCTTTGCTTTTGTAGCCCACAATTTTTATGCGTCCCACTTCCTGCGTGTTGCGGACGTGTGTGCCGCCGTCCGCCTGTAAATCCAACCCTTCGATTTCCACTATCCGCACTTCCTGAATGGCGGGTGGCAACAGGTTTATTTTGGTGCGAATCAAATCGGGGATTTGAAACGCTTCTTCGCGGGGCAGCACCCGCCATGACACGGGGCGGGCGTTGGCAACTTCCGCATTGATTTTTTCTTCGATTTCCGCCACCAGCTCTTTGTGCATACTCTCAAATTCAAAATCCATCCGCCCTTTGAGGGGTTCCATATTGCCTCCCGTCACCGATGCGCCATAATCGCGCCAGACGACGCCGCATAAAATGTGCATGGCGGTGTGGGTGCGCATTAATTTGTACCGCCGCGCCCAATCGAGCGCCGCGTGGAGGGATGCGCCCACAGCGGGCAGGTCGCCGTCAATCCAGTGCCATATCGTTCCGCCCTGTTTTTTCACTTTGGTGACGGGGAACGTCGCGCCATTCACAACGATGTGCCCCACATCGTAGGGTTGCCCGCCGCCACCGGGATAAAATGCGGTGCGGTCAAGGGCGATGGCGTTTTGTTCGGGGTGTATTTCGGTTACGATGGCGTCAAATTCTTTTAGATAACTATCGGCGTGAGCCAGCAATTCGGTCATAATCTTCTCCAATGGTTTTTGAAAACAAAAAACTCTCATCCGCAAAGGGACGAGAGTTCGATATACGCTCTCGCGGTACCACCCAATTTGACATGTGCTGCCCGCTCTGCTCACCCGCGGAGCCACCGGCTCGACGGGGAACCCCGGATAACGGCGGGGTATTCCGGGCAAGTCTACTGGGTGCATACACCGTTCGGTTGCCTGCTCCGAAAGGATTTTCCGGATGGGTGTCGCATTTGGCTCACACCGTCCCAAACTCGCTGAGGCGAATAGCCATCCGTACTCGTTTTCATCATCGCATATGGGATGTGCGTCCGTATTTTTGATACGAACAGATTGTCTACACTATATCATTGCCATTATGGGTTGTCAAGTGTTTCTTCCGCCATCATTTCATCATAAAGATGGTGGAGATTCACCCGGTGCAATTCCTGCACCAACCCGTTCAAAGGGATGCGGCTCAATCCGCAATCATCAATCAAAAGCCGGTCAAGCGATTCGCGGGATTCACCCCGCGTCACCGCCCGGCGAACTTCTTCTTCAATGGCATCCAGATACGCCACACAGGCATCAATGGCTTTGGGGATTTCGCCGCGCAACAATACTTCGCCGTGCCCCTGCACCATACTTTCCAGCGTGAAATCGAGCATCGCCAGCAGGGAAGCGCGCATTTGATGCCGGTCTCCGGCGATGAAATACGGCACGGGCATCATCGCGTCGGAGGCGAGCATCACTTTGTCTTCCCGCACGTAGGCGATGGTTTGGTCGTTGGTGTGCCCCGGCAGCAGATGCAGCTCCACCGATTTGTTGCCGATGTGCAACACCAGGTCTCCGTCGTCGAAAATAATGTCGGGGATGCGGAGTTGCACTTCTTCAAATTCGGGATTGTTCGCTTTGGCTTCATCAATGGCGAGTTGCCCATACGCCACCAGATTATCGTAACATCGTTTGTGGCACACCAATTGTACGTCCGCCTCAAATAAATAATTGCCGAAGGTATGGTCGGCGTGCCAATGGGAGTTGATGAGGTATTTGATTCTCCCCTTCCCCAGCGAGTTTAAATAGTCAATCATCTCGCGGGTTTCTTCCGGGTACGGGAGGGTGTCCATCACCACAATTCCTTCCCGGTGTACCACGGCGGATGCCGTCACTTGGGCGTATAAGCTGCTGGTAAAGACGTAAATATCGTCTGAAACACGTTCCCGACGCATAATCACTCCAATTTCTGTGATGTTATCTGCACTCAATTACGGGGGATTATAGCACATACCAAACTTGAAAATCAAGTGACTTCTCATTTACGTTTGTTGATTTTCCAGTATTTTTGTGACGCGCTGTAAATCTTCCGGTGTATTTAAATTTGTCAGAAAGTTAAAATTCGGTTCCCCAAGGTCTGCCGGGGAGATATAGCGTACCGCGACCGCTTCAAAAAAGCTGATGACCCGCAATTGTTGCGCGGCGATGCTCGCTTCAATGGCGGCGCGGCACGTTTTGCGATACAGGGCGTGCAGCGGTTCAGCGCGCCCGGCGATGCGCGGCACAACCACGTCCGCATCCCCCCGTTGTGCCGCCATTGCGCGGATAATATCGGCGCGGATGAGGGGCATATCGCACGCCAGCAGCATCACCCAGGGATGCCGCGCGGTGGCAACCGCCGTGTGGATGCCGCCCAGCGCGGCATTGCCGGGGAGAATATCGCCCACCATCGGCAACTGAAACGCCCGATAGCTTTCCGGGGTGTTGGTGACCAGAAAAATATCGTCGCTCAGCGATGCCACGGCATCAATCACCCACCGGAGCACAGGTTTGCCCAGCAGATTTATCAGCGCTTTGTTTTGCCCCATTCGGCGGCTTTGTCCCCCCGCCAGAATGGCGATACTAAAGGGGGTTTCACGATTCGACATAGAAAAAAACCCGCATCCAAAAAGATACGGGCTTAAGCTTAAACAGAATATTCAAACTGGCAAATTTACGAGTTGGCGAGCAGATATTTTACGGCTTCGCCCACGGTGGTGATGTTCTGTGCTTCTTCGTCGGAAATTTCGCCGCCGAATTCTTCCTCGAACGCCATGATAAGTTCGACCAAATCCAGTGAATCGGCTTCCAAATCATTCTTAAAGCTGGCGGACATGGTTACTTTGTCCTCTTCGATGCCGAGTTGGTCAATTACAATGTCTTTCACTTTCGCGAATACTTCATCTTGATTCATTTAAATACCCTCCACTATAACAAGTGTGCAAATATTTTGAGTTTAGCCATTCTACCAGTCCGCCGACATATTGTCAACGCGCAGACAACATCCATCGGATGCCAATAATTGGAACACGCCGACTAAATAGAAGTTACGAATTTCGCGGAAGCGTTTCAAAAATTGGCGGTTTATTTTTGTTTGCAGTTGTGATATAATTTTTTCAGCCTGAATGCCGGAGTTTTATATGCCGCCTTCCCGTGAGATGCGGGTTCAAATTTTAACGTTTCCCAACGAACTTGGGGCAGAACGCATGGCGCTCGATGCGGTGGTTCTGCTGGCAAAAAAGTTGGGCTTCCCCCCGGAACGGGTGGATGACATCAAATTAGCGCTCGCCGAAGCCTGCACCAATGCCATTGCGCACGGTTGCCCGCCGGAAACTGCGTGCGATGTGACCGTTACGGTAAAAGCCACGCCCCAAAAACTGGACATCGTCGTGGAAGATGCCGGCATATCGCCGCCGCCGGCGTTCATCACCGCGCCGGATATTCACAAAATGGTCTCCGGCGAAGCCCGTCTGGGTGGGATGGGGCTGTATCTGATTCAAAAATTGATGGATGAAGCCGAATTTTTGCCCGCCGCCGCACCCCATCGCGGCAACCGGTTTCATATGGTGATGTATGTGCCCCCCGGAGGAACACATGATGGAAAATGACCTTTCTGTAAATGTCGAACAATTGAACAGCACCACTGCCGTCATCCATTTGGCGGGTGACGTGACGATGTTTGCCGAAACCGCCGTGAAAAACGCCTATCGCTCGGCGAGCAAAAACGATTGCACGAATATCATCATCCATTTCCGCGAAAACGATTACATCAACAGTGCCGGCATCGCGGTGTTGATTAGCATTGTGGGGGAAGTGAAAAAGCGGAAACAACGGCTGTTGCTGGCAATGCCGAGTACCCATTTCCAGAAGATTTTCCGCATGGTGGGGTTGAGTCAATACGCCGATATTTTCCCGTCGCTGGATGAAGCCACTGCCGCGCTGGCATAACGTTCCCTGCCCTGCCCCATCCGCCCCGCGTTGCGGGGTTTTTTTATGAGTGCGGCGTCTCGGTTTTCATGATTTCCCGCAATACCATGGTGGCATAAGCCCCCGGCGGCAGAGAAAAGGAAACCATCACCCCGTCATCCCACCACAATTCGGCATCGGTGAGGGGGATGCGGTACGGACGCCGCCCGCCGCCGAGGTTCACCCCCGGCACATCGAATTCTTTTGCCGAAACGCCCTCTTGCGCCAGCAACGCCGCTTCGCGCGCGCCCGGCTCCCCTTCCGCCCGCAGATATTTCCCGCCGAATAAAGGTCCCGCCGGACTGATTTCAAAGGCATCGGCGCGGGGTTGCGCCGATAAAACATCATCCACCAAAAAACACGCCCCGTTGCGATGCAGCCACGCCACATCTCCTTTTTCCAGCCGGTGGAAATGGGTCAATCGCTGTGCCAGCAGAATATTGAACAAATACGATTGATACGCCGACACAAACAGCCGTTTGAGCCGTTTGTCGAGCGCGCGCACCGCCCGTTGGGGGTCGCCGGTGCGCACCAACTGCCGCAATACGCCCCGCTCGTCCCGCAAAAACGACGGGAACGCATCGAGCGCCGCCTGCAAATCGCCGGCATCGAACAATGCCCGCGCTTTTTGCGCCGGAAGGGCTTCGGAGGGGTGCGGATTGCCGAGCATCTCCCGCAAAAATACCTCCAAATCATTCTGAACCAGCGCCTTGCCCAACCATTGCGAATTTTGCCGGTGTCCGAAACGCTGTTCGCCGAAATAATTCGGCACGCCTTTTGCCCGCAATTCCGCGACGATGGCTTCGGCGACGGGCAATGCCTCTTCCGTCACCCCACGCACCCGAATGACAAAGCGGTTGCCGAGCGCGTGTCCCGGTTTGAGTTTGTTGCGGTGGCGGGACACCTGCAAAATTTTCACCCCCGGAATGTCGAGCGCCCGCGCCGCCTCCTCGGTTGTACCGTCCACCGAAAGCGTTTGGCGGGTGACGGCGTGCGCATCTTTCAGCCCGGCATAGCCCACCGCCCGGCGCTGCACGTGCAACGCCCGCGCCACCATATTGATGACCTTCAGGGTGGGCAAATTCGTTTTTTCAAGGGTGATGTAAACATGCTGCCCCTCGCCGCTGGGGGGATACAGTGGAATCTCTTCCACAAAAAAGTCGGCGGGGGTGTATTTTATCTGCCCGCCAATACCGGGCAGGTCTTGAGTCAGATAGGGTAACGCGGTATCCATCGCAGGGGTCTCCGTTTCAAAATTCGTCTTCATTATACGCCCGTTGAGAAGAAATACCCAACCGCCAATATTAAAATAGCGTACCCTTTGTTTGGCAGATGTGTTGTATTTTTGAGAAAGCTGAATCTTTTCCCCGACGACAGAGGAGCGATACAAGCGGTGATTCATCTCATCGTAAAATGAAGATAAAGGGCATGGGGGAACATCCCCGCCTTTCAATTTTTGGTTTCTAAGGGAGTACATATGACAAGACGAGTGGTCATAACCGGTTTGGGCACGGTCAACCCACTGGGAAATGATGTTCCCGGCACATGGGAAAATCTACTGGCAGGAAAATCAGGCATCGACACCATCACCCATTTCGACCCCAGCGGCTTCGGCACGCGCTTTGGGGGCGAAGTGAAAGATTTCGACCCGGTGGCGCTATTCGGGCGGAAAGAAGCCCGACGGATGGACCGTTTCACCCAGTTTGCGCTGGCGGCGGGACGGCAAGCCATCGAAGACGCGGGTATTTTGGAAGCATCGCCCGACCGCACCCGCATCGGTACGGTGCTGGGGTCGGGCATTGGCGGGTTGCAAACTATTTTGCAGCAACACACGGTTTTGCAAAAAAAGGGCGTGCGGCGGGTCAGCCCGTTTTTCATCCCGATGATTTTGCCCGACACGGCGGCGGCGCAACTGGCAATTGAATATCGCTTTCAGGGACCATCCATGGCGGTGGTTTCGGCGTGCGCCAGCGGAACCAACGCCGTGGGCGAAGCCTTCGAGATGGTAGCGCGCGGCAGTGCGGACGCCATCATCGCCGGCGGCGCGGATTCGCTGATTGTGCCGCTCATCTTCGCCGGGTTTTCCATCATGAAAGCCTTTTCCACCCGCAACGACGACCCCGCCACCTCGTGCCGCCCCTTCGACAGCACCCGCGACGGATTTGTGGCATCGGAAGGCGCGGCAACGCTGGTGCTGGAAGAATTGGAACACGCGCTCGCCCGCAACGCGCACATTTACGCGGAGGTCATCGGGTATGGCACGTCGGTGGACGCGGACAATATGGCGGCGCCCCTCGCGGATGGCAGCGGGGCGAGTTTGGCGATGAAAGCGGCGCTGCGGCGGGCGAATGTCGCGCCGGAGGCGGTGGATTACATCAACGCGCACGGCACTGCCACCCGTTTCAATGACGTGGCGGAAACCAGAGCCATCAAAACCGTGCTGGGCGAACACGCCTACAATATCGCCATCAGTTCCACCAAATCTATGACCGGGCATCTGCTCGGCGGCGCGGGCGCGCTGGAAGCGCTCATCTGCGCCAAAGCCCTGCAAACCCAAACCATCCCCCCCACCATCAACCTGCACAATCAGGACCCGGAATGCGACTTGTATTACACGCCCAACCATCCTGAAAAACGCGCAGTCACCGTCACCATGTCCAACTCCTTTGGATTTGGGGGACACAATGCCACCATCATGCTGAAAAAATATACCGGCAATGGGCATCATCAAAATTAGGAGCGTGTTATATGGATATATATGCACACATCGTTGGCTGGGGAATGTACGCCCCGGAAACGGTCATCACCAATGATGACTTGGCGAAAATTGTAGATACATCGGACGAATGGATTCGCTCGCGCACGGGCATCCGTCAGCGACACATTGCCACCGAAAAAGAAACCACCGCCAGCATGGCAATCATCGCCGCGCAAGAAGCGCTCGACCGCGCCCGCATCAACCCTGCGGATGTGGATATGGTCATTGTGGCGACCGTTTCGCCGGAATACCCCTTCCCCGCCACGGCATGTTTGGTGCAGGAAGCTTTGGGAGCGAAAAATTCCGGCGCGGTGGATGTGAATGCCGGATGCAGCGGCTTCGTTTACGGGCTGACGCTGGGCGCGGGGATGATAAAGGGGGGGCAATCGAAAGTGGTGGTGGTCATCGGGGCGGAAACGCTGTCACGCATCGTCGATTGGGAAGACCGCTCGACCTGCGTGCTGTTCGGCGACGGCGCGGGGGCGGTGGTGTTGCAAGCCAGCGACGAGCCGGGCGGCGTCCTCGCCACCGTGCTCGGTTCCGATGGCGGCGGCGGCAAGCATCTGATGGTTCCCGGCGGCGGGAGCAAACTTCCCACCTCCCTTGACACCGTGAAAAACCGCGAACATTTCATCAAAATGAACGGACCCGAAGTGTATAAATTCGCCACCCGGGTGATGGGGCGCGCGGCGAAAGAGGCGGTGGAAAAAGGGGGCATCACGTTGGATGATATTGATTTGTTCATCCCCCATCAGGCGAATGCCCGCATCATCAAATCGGCGGCAAAATATTTGAAGCTGGATGAAAGCAAGGTTTTTCAGAATTTGCAGCGTTACGGCAACACCTCATCGGCATCCATCCCCATTGCGCTGTGTGAAGCCATCCAAAACGGGCGCGTCCGCGACGGGGACAATCTGGTCTTCGTCGGCTTCGGCGCAGGGCTGACGTGGGGCGCAACCGTGGTCAAATGGGGATTGCCCGTGCCATACCAACAACGGCAAAAATGGTACAAAGGCTTGCGTTGGATGCTGTATCGCTGGGCGCGGTTCACTTCCAAACTGTACTGGTTCATTTTGGGGATTGAAAACTATCTGGCGCACCGAAAATTGCCTGCCATCCCGTACATCAATCCGGAAAAAACACCGGAGAAGGATATTACTCTGCCGCCATCCCCGCCCGATGCCAACGGCGCATCCGGGAAAAACGGGCTGAACGGCAAAGAAAATGCATCCGAAATTCCGGAAAAGACCATCGAGAAAAAATAGACCCAGACCGGGGCGACCATCGCCCCGGTTTTTTTGTGCGCCGCCGGTTGAAAGAAGCCGGAAATTGTGCTATGGTATCAGCAAACACAGTTCAACGAAAAGGCATCGTATGACCCCGAAATCTCACCTGATGGATATTTTGCGCAAACACAGCGTGGCGCAAAAAGTCGCCAAAACCCCGCTGGATGACCAAGGGCTTGCCGACAACACCCGCTTCCCGTTTTTATCGCTGGTGGGGCAAACCGAAATGAAGCTCGCGCTGCTGCTATCGCTGGTGAACCGTCACGTGGGCGGCGTGCTGCTGATTGGTCCGCGCGGCACGGGCAAAACCACGGCGGTGCGCGGGCTGGTGGAATTGATGCCCATGGTGACGCGCAGTCGCTGCACCTATGGCTGCACCGAGCAGGCGGTGGAGAATCTGGGAATGGATGCCATCTGCACCAACTGCGCCGAAAAATACGCCGGCGGCGAAAAGCTCACCGCCACGGAACCGATGCGGTTGATTGAGCTTCCCCTCAACAGCCGGTTGGAAGATGTGGTCGGCGGCATCAATGAACGGGTGGCGATTGAACAGCAGAAAGTTCAGCTTCAGCGCGGCATTTTAAGTTACGCCGACCAAAATGTGCTGTATATTGATGAGGTAAATCTGCTGGATGACGGCATCATCAATGCCATTTTGGATGCCGCCGCGCAGGGGATGTTCACCGTGCGGCGGGGACCGATGACCGCCACCTACCAATCGCGTCTCTTTTTGGTGGGGTCGATGAACCCCGAAGAGGGGAAACTGCGCCCGCAAATCCAAGACCGCTTCGGGCTGCGAGTGGTGGTCAAAGGGCTGACAGACCCGGCGGAACGGCTGGAGGCGTATCGCCGCGCCGCCGCATACCGGCAAAACCGGCATCATTATTCGGCGGTATGGCAGACGGAAACGGCACAAGCCGCCGCCGAGATTCAAGCTGCCCGCGCCCGCCTGCGGCATGTGACCTTCGCGCCCGGCGTGGAAGAAACCGGCTTGCGCTGGGTGCAGGCGCTGCACATCGAAAGCCACCGCGCCGAAATTGCCATGCTGGAAGCCGCCCGCGCCCACGCCGCGCTCGATGAGCGGGAGGTCGTCACCCTCGACGATTTGCGCACCGTCGCGCCGATGGCGCTCCGTCACCGCGAAAGTCCCTTCATCACCGAATATATTTCCAACGAAACGGAGACCGACCGCGCCATCCAAACCGTCATCAATGGCAAACCGTAACATCGGGGGAAAAGTTGCCCATCTGCCCCGATGCTCTTATAATTAATCCCGGTTCAGTATCGCAACCGAATAGTTGTAATTCCAACGTAGAAATTATTTTCGACCCGTCCGGCTATCCCCATTTACGGCATTCTTTCACCGACCATTTTGGCGGTGGTGTAAAACTGTTTTCACTTGAAAGGAGATTGTTGTATGCAAGGTTTAATGATGAATTACCCGCTCACCCTCGACCGGATTTTGGCGCACGCCAACCGGATGTATCCGCACAAACGCATTTCCACCAAAATGCCCGATGGTTCCATCCACCGCTACACCTACGCCGACCTGTACAAACGGGTGCAACGGCTGGCGAATGTGCTGAAAAACCTCGGCGTGAAAGAAGGCGACCGGGTGGGCACGTTTGCGTGGAACACCTACCAGCACGTGGAAATGTACTTCGGAATTCCGGCGCTCGGCGCGGTGTGCCACACGCTGAACATCCGCCTTTTCCCGGAACAATTGGCATATGTGGTAAACCATGCGGAAGACAAAGTGGTGTTCATTGATGCCACGCTGCTGCCGCTGTATGAACGGGTCGCCGATAAAATAAAAACGGTGGAACATTATGTGCTGATTAATGCCCCCAAAGGGATTGAAACCAAGTTGCCCAACGTCCTCCATTATGAAGATTTGATGGCGGAAGCCAGCGACGAATTCGAGTGGCTCACCCTCGATGAAAATGCCGCGATGGGGATGTGCTACACCAGCGGCACCACCGGCAACCCGAAAGGCGCACTCTACAGCCACCGCTCGATGTTCCTGCACACCATCGGCGAAAATCAGGCGAATGCCCTGGGGCTGACCGAATCCGACCGCGTGCTGATGGTTGTCCCGCAGTTCCACGCGATGGCGTGGGGGCTGCCCTACGCCTGCGCCTTCTCCGGCGCGGAGATGTTCATGCCCGGTCCGCACCTCAAACCGGAACCTCTGGCGGAAATCATCGCCTCTGAAAAAATCACCGTTGCCGCCGGCGTGCCGACCATCTGGCTGGGGCTGTACCATGAATTGCGCAAAAATCCGCGCGACATCTCTTCCGTGCGGGCGATGATTGTCGGCGGGTCGGCAATGCCGCGCAGCCTCATCGAAGAATACGAGAAAAATCTGCACGTCAGTGTGCTGCACGCCTGGGGCATGACCGAAACCTCCCCGCTGGGAACCGTCTCGAAACTGCACGCCCATCATCAAGATTTGACCGACGCCGAAAAATGGGACATCAAAGCCAAACAGGGGTATGCCGTGCCGCTGGTGGAAATCCGCATCGTCAACGATGAAGGGGAAGAATTGCCGTGGGATGGCACCACGATGGGCGAAGTGCAGGTGCGCGGTCCGTGGGTCATCCGCGATTATTACAAGCTGGAAGGCGCATCCGAGCAGTTCACCGCCGATGGCTGGTTCCGCACGGGCGATGTGGCGACCATCAGCGAAGACGGGTTCATGCAAATCACCGACCGCACCAAAGACCTCATCAAAAGCGGGGGCGAATGGATTTCCAGCGTGGAACTGGAAAACACGCTGATGGCGCATCCCGCAGTGAAAGAAGCCGCCGTCATCGCCATTCCCGACGAAAAATGGGCGGAACGCCCGCTCGCGGCGGTGGTGCTCACCGACGACGCGGACGGCGTGACCGCCGAAGCGCTGCGCGAATTCCTCGCGCCCAAAGTGGCGAAATTCTGGCTGCCGGACAAAATCGTCTTCATCGACGACATTCCCAAAACCAGCGTCGGTAAATTCGACAAAAAAGTTCTGCGCCGCCGGTACGCCGATGGCGAATTGGGGTAACACACGCCCATGCTGTCATCGCTGAAAATCCTTGACTTCTCCACCCTGCTGCCGGGACCCTTCGCCACCATGCTGCTGGCGGATTGGGGCGCGGACGTGTTGCGCGTCGAAGCGCCCCACCGTCCCGACATCGTGCGCATCATGCCGCCGTTTGATGACGGCATTTCGGCGTGGCACGCGCTCATCAACCGCAACAAACGTTCCATCGCCCTGGATTTGAAACAGCCCGGGGCGGTGGATGTCGTGAAATCGCTGGTGGAAACATACGACATCGTGCTGGAACAATTCCGCCCCGGCGTGATGGACCGGTTGGGCATCGGATACGATGCGCTGAAAGAAATTAATCCGCGCCTGATTTTCTGCTCGCTGACCGGATACGGGCAGACGGGACCGTACAAAGACCGCGCCGGGCACGACATCAATTATATTGCCCTTTCCGGTATTATGAGTTACACAGGACACAAAGACGAGGGACCGCCGCCGCTCGGCGTGCAAATTGCCGATGTTGGCGGCGGCTCAATGGGGGCGGCGACGGGTATTCTGGCGGCAGTGGTGCATCGCCAGCACACCGGCGCGGGGCAACGGGTGGACATCAGTATGTTCGATATGGCAGTGGCGTGGAGCGCGCCCACCGCCGCCCAATACTTCATCACCGGCGACGTGCCCGCACGGGAAACGATGCTGCTGAACGGCGGCAGCTATTACGGCTTTTATCGCACCCGCGATGGACGCTATCTTTCGGTGGGCAGCTTGGAACCGCAATTCTGGCGCGGTTTCTGCGCCGCCATCAACCGCCCCGACCTGCTCCCCGCCGGGCAATCACTCGACCCCGCCGAGCAGCGGCGCATCAAAGAAACCATCCAAACGGAAATTGCCACCCGCACACTGGCGGAATGGACGGAAATCTTCGCCGCGCTGGATGTCTGCGTTGAGCCGGTGCAGACCGTCGCCGAAACAGTGACGCACCCGCACACCCAAGCGCGAAAGTTGGTGGTGGACGTGCCCAAACCGAACGGCGGCACGCAACGGCAAATCGGCAACCCGTTCAAATTCTCGGCGGGCGAACCGGCATACCGGCGCACCGGCGGCGCGCTCGGCGAACACACCGAATCGGTGTTGCGGGAAGCGGGATTTTCCGTAGAAAAGATTGACGCCCTGCGGCAAAACGGGGTGTTCGGGTAAAACACCCCTCCCCTGAAATCAAAACATCAACAGGAGTCATGACTATGCCTCACCAACCGGAGCGACACTTTAGCGATAGAATCGGCTGGCTTCGCGCCTCGGTTTTGGGTGCGAATGATGGGGTGGTGTCCACCGCGAGTCTGGTGGTGGGCGTCGCCGCCGCTCAAACCGCGCGCGCCGACGTGCTGCTTGCGGGCATCGCCGGGCTGGTTGCGGGCGCGATGTCCATGGCGGCGGGGGAATATGTTTCGGTCAGTTCACAGGCAGACACCGAAAAGGCAGACCTCGCCCGCGAAGCGCTCGAACTCGCCACCGACCCCGACTTTGAGCTAGAAGAACTCGCCAAAATCTATGAAGCGCGGGGGCTTGACCCGGCACTCGCGGCGCAGGTTGCCGAGCAATTGATGGCTCACGATGCGCTGGGCGCACATGCGCGGGATGAGTTGGGGTTGGCGGAAGAACATCGCGCCCGTCCCATGCAGGCAGCATTCGCCTCAGCCGCCACCTTCACCGTTGGGGCGGCGATGCCACTGCTCCTTTTTCTGGTTGCGCCCTCAAGCAGAATCATCCCCATCGTCTCCGTCGGCTCGTTGATTTTTCTCGCCATTCTGGGCGGTATCGCCGCCCGCGCAGGTGGCGCATCCATGCTCCTCGGCGCCGGGCGCGTCACTTTTTGGGGCGCGCTGGCAATGGGATTGACCGCTGCCATCGGCGCGATGTTCGGACCCGTTGTGTAAATTCAAAAAAGAAAGGACACGATTCATGAATCACGCATTCATCGTAGAGGCAGTTCGCACCCCGGTGGGCAGACGGGGTAAATCGCTGGCGAATGTTCATCCGGTTGACTTGCTGGCACACCTTTTTTCTGAAACGATTGACCGGCTGGGCATTGACCCCGCGTTGGTGGACGATGTCATCATCGGCTGTGTTGACCAAACGGGGGAACAAGCTTTCAACGTCGGGCGGAACGCATGGCTCTCGGCGGGACTGCCCGAATCTGTGCCCGCCGTCACCCTCGACCGGCAATGCGGCTCCAGCCTGCAAGCGATCCATTTCGCCGCGCAGGGCATCATGGCGGGCGTGTACGATTTGGTCATCGCCGGGGGAGTGGAATCCATGACCCGCATCCCGCTGGGCGTGACCATGAAAGTCGGTCCCGGCATCCCCCTGACCGCAGCCTTGCAAAAACGGTACGGGCTGAAGGATGGGCACTGGTTCAATCAGGCTGTCGGCGCCCAAATGATTGCCGAGCGGTGGGGATTTTCACGGGAGGATTTAGACCGCTTCAGCCTGCAAAGCCATCGTCGTGCCGCCGCCGCCCGCGCCGCGGGATATTTCGACCGTGAAATCATCCCCGTGCCGGTGCAGAACGAAGCGGGCGAAACGGTGCTGTTCAGCGCAGATGAGGGCATCCGCCCCGATACAACTTACGAGCAGATTGCCGGTCTGAAACCCGCATTTGATGGACTGCCCGACATCACCGCCGCCAACGCCAGCCAAATCTCCGACGCGGCGAGTCTGGTGGTGCTGGCATCGGCGGAGATGGCGGAAAAACTGGGGCTTAAAACGCGCGCGCGGGTCAGCGGATTCGCTGTGGTGGGGGTTGACCCGGTGACCATGCTCACCGGACCCATTCCCGCCACCCAAAAAGTGCTGGAAAAAGCCGGGCTGTCGGTGGCGGATATTGATTTGTTCGAGGTGAATGAAGCCTTCGCCCCGGTGGTGCTGGCGTGGCAAAAGGAAATCGGCGCGCCGCCGGAAAAAGTGAACGTCAACGGCGGCGCGATTGCACTGGGGCATCCGCTGGGCGCAACGGGCACAAAACTGATGGCGACTCTGCTCAACGAATTGGAACGGCGGCAAGGGCGTTACGGCGTGGTCGCCATTTGCGAAGGGGGGGGCATGGCAAATGCAACCCTCATCGAGCGGATGTGAGCGGAGAGCAAGAAATCTGAAGCAGGGAGCCGGAGAAAATCCCTTGCTCCCTGCTTCTTACTCCATACCTCTAAATTTGCCAATTTTTCACGCAGGGCTATAATATATCCCGCAAACGCCGATATGTGCAATGGCGTTTTATTTATGCCGAAGTGGCGGAATAGGCAGACGCGCTACGTTCAGGGCGTAGTGAGCTTACGCTCGTGTGGGTTCGACTCCCACCTTCGGCACCTGTAATGCGGGGTGGAGCAGAGGTAGCTCGCCAGGCTCATAACCTGGAGGTCAGGGGTTCGAATCCTCTCCCCGCTACCTTTTTGGCAAACAGTGCTTTTTCATTTCACACAAGCCTGCTGTTTGCCAATTTGCTATCTGCCGGTGCGTATGCCGCATTCGTCTAGAGGTCCAGGACACCACCATCTCAAGGTGGCGACACGGGTTCGACTCCCGTATGCGGTACTGGACGGTAGCATAAAAACATACCTTGTGGTGGCTATAGCTCAATGGTAGAGCACCTGGTTGTGGCCCAGGAGGCTACGGGTTCGAGCCCCGTTAGCCACCCCTACATGCCTCCGTAGCTCAGTTGGCAGAGCAGCCGCCTTGTAAGCGGCCGGTCGTTGGTTCGAATCCGACCGGGGGCTCTCAAACTCGATATTCATTCGACCGTTTTCGGTCTCTCCCAAACCCTACCGAATCCTTAATGGTGGGGTTTTGTATTATGAAAGGAGTTCTCGAATGAGTTTTTCACAAAAAACCTATATTCCGCTTTCTCAAGCACTCCGAAAATACGGCGTCTCAAAAAAAGTATTGCTACAACGAATCAAATCTGGTAAACTGGCAACAGCAAAACTACCGGATGGAGAAGTCCTTGTGGCAGAACATGAAATTGGGTATCCCTGCAATCAAGTGTGGTCAGGTACACCAACGTTCTATGAGACATAAAGTTGCTTTTGATGGACGTCCGCGCCGTTTGGGTGGCTTCCAACGTTCCGGGGGAACTTTGAACGAAAAGAGTTCCATTATCGTCCAGCGGTGGTCGGTGAGCCCGGCGGCGATAGCCGGTGTGCGCCGTAACCAACGGCGCTTG
>JAJRSQ010000181.1 GCA_024278725.1 Chloroflexota bacterium | reverse complement strand
TGGCGAGTTTGAGCGTTTTCACCATGCACGGCGCAATCTTCCTCACCCTGAAAACAAGCGGCGACATCCGCGAGACCGCCATCGCCACCGTGAAGAAAATCGGACCCGTGGCAACCGTGCTGACTCTGCTGTTTGTGGCGTTGGGCTACGTTTTCACCGACTTCTTCACCCATCTGGGCGTGAATCCCGGCACAATTCCCGTGTCGTCGGTGCTGGCGTTGCTGTCGGTGGGCTGGCTCATCCACCAAAACCGCTTCGGCTGGGGATTCATCATGAGCGCGGTTGCCATCGCGCTGGCGACATTCTCCCTCTTCATTGCGCTCTATCCGAATGTGATGATTTCCAGCTTGAACACGGCGTGGAATCTGACCATCTACAATGCATCATCATCCCCATACACTTTAAAAGTGATGAGCTGGGTGGCGCTGCTCTTTGTGCCGCTGGTGTTGCTGTATCAGGGCTGGACATATTACATCTTCCGCGAACGGTTGACCAAAGAGAGTGAATTGGAATATTAATTTCATATCCAATGTGCAGCTATTTTCAAATGCAACCGGATAGAACGCAGATGACACAGATTTTTCGGGTTTTCACGGATAACTTTTTGAAAAATCTGTGTCAATCTGCGTTCCGTTCTTTTGTTTTGCGGAAACAGGGTTTTTCATGCTCAACCCACGATTAATCCGCAAAACACGGCTGGCATCGGTATCGCTGACACTCACCATCGCCGCGAGTTTTCTCACGGGCGCGGTGACGGTGGCGCAAGCCCATTTCCTGAGCCGCATCATCGCCAGCGTGTTTTTGGCGCACCAAACGCTGGCGACGGTGACGCCGTTGCTGTTGTGGCTCGCCGCGTTGAGCATCCTCCGCGCGGGGGCAGTGTGGAGCGGGCAGATTTTCGCCCAGCGCACCGCCGGACGGGTGAAAGCTGCCCTGCGCGACAGGCTGGTGGCGCATGTGATGGCGCTCGGTCCGCAATTCACCCGCACCGAGCGGAGCGGCGAACTCATCAACACCGCTGTGGAAGGCATTGAAGCGCTGGACGCATATTTCAGCCAATATGTGCCGCAGGTCGCCGCCGCCGCGCTCATCCCGCTCACCATCGTCATCTTTGTGTTCCCCAACGATGTTCTTTCCGGGCTGGTGCTGCTGCTCACCGCCCCCATCATCCCCGTGTTCATGATTCTCATCGGCAGTATTGCGGAAGAGATGACCCAAAAACAATGGCGCTCGCTGAGCCGGATGAGTGCCCATTTTCTGGATGTGCTGCAAGGGTTGACCACCCTGAAACTGCTGGGGCGCAGTCGGGCGCAGGTGAAAACAATTGCCGACATCAGCGACCGCTTCCGCGACGCGACGATGGCGGTGCTGCGGGTGGCGTTCCTGTCGGCGCTGGTGCTGGAAATGGCGGCGACTCTCAGCACGGCGGTGGTGGCGGTGGAAATCGGGGTGCGCCTGCTGTATGCGAAAATCGCGTTTCAGCAGGCGTTGTTCGTGCTGATTCTCGCGCCGGAATTTTACCAGCCCCTCCGTATGCTCGGCGCGCGATTTCACGCGGGGATGGCGGGCACAGCGGCGGCGAAACGTATTTTCGCCATTCTGGATACCCCACTGCCGAAACCGCCGCCCACCCCGCCGAAACCCGCGCCCCGGCGATTCACCATCGCGCTGGAAAATGTGCGGGTGGCATTTGATGACGGCACGCGCCCCGCGCTGAACGGCGTTTCGTTCACCATTGCCGACGGCGAAACGGTGGCGCTGGTGGGACGCAGTGGCGCGGGCAAATCCACCATCGCCCACCTTTTGCTGCGCTTCATCGCGCCGCAATCGGGCATCATCACCGTGGACGGCGCGCCCCTTCATCAGCTTGATATGGCGGCTTGGCGGGCGAAAATTGGTTGGGTTCCCCAAATGCCGTATCTGTTCGACGCGACCATCGTCGAGAATATAAAGCTGGCGAACCCCGCCGCGTCGAGCGCGGATGTTCGGCGGGCGGCGCGGCTGGCGCACGCCGAGGCATTCATCGAAGCCCTGCCGCGCGGATACGATACCCGTATCGGCGAGCGGGGGGCGCGGCTCAGCGGCGGGCAGGCGCAGCGAATCGCGCTGGCGCGGGCATTTTTGAAGGACGCGCCTTTCATCATTTTCGATGAAGCGACCGCCAATCTCGACCCCCGGCATGAGGCGGAAATTCACGCGGCGATGGCGGCACTGCTGGCGAATCGCACCGCGCTGATGATTGCCCACCGGCTGAACACCATCACCGCCGCCGATAAAATTGTGGTGCTCGATGGCGGCACGGTGCGGGAAAGCGGCTCGCACGCCGAGTTGCTGGCGCAATCGGGGTTATACCATCAATTATTCCGCGCTTTTCAGGGGGCAATATGAGTACCGCGCGGCGATTGCTGACCTTCCTCGCGCCGTTGCGCGGCTGGGTGGCGCTGGCGGCGTTGCTCGGCTTCGCCACCGTCGGCAGCAGCGTCGGGCTGATGGCGACCTCGGCATACATCATCTCGAAAGCCGCCCTGCACCCGTCCATCGCCGCGTTGCAAGTCGCCATCGTCGGGGTGCGCTTTTTCGGCATTACGCGGGGATTGTTCCGCTACGCCGAGCGGCTGGTCACGCACCAAACCACCTTCCGGCTGCTGGCGCAATTTCGGGTGTTCTTTTTCGCGGCGATTGAACCGCTCGCCCCGGCGCGTCTGCGGCAGTTCCGCAGCGGCGATTTGCTCAGCCGCATCATCGCGGATGTATCGGCGCTGGAAGATTTTTTCGTGCGCGGCGTCGCTCCGCCACTGGTGGCGATTCTGGTCGCCGGATTGACGTGGGTGTTGATGGCATCCTTCGCCCTGCCGCTGGCGGCGGCAACCCTCGGCTTTCTGGCGCTCGCGGGGATTGGAATACCGTTGCTCACCCGCCGTTTGAGTCGCCGTAGCGGGCGGGCGGCGGTGGAAACCCGCGCCGCGCTGAATGTATCGCTGGTGGACGCGGTGCAGGGCGTGGCAGACATCCTCATTCACGGGCGGAAATCGGCGCAACAAGGGCACATTCGGCAGTTGAGCCGAACGCTGGTGGCGCAGCAAAACCGGCTGGCGTGGGTCAACGGCTTGAATGCCGCGCTGACGGGGCTGCTGTCGAACTGGACGACGCTGGCGATTCTGCTCATCGCCATTCCGATGGTTTCGGCGGGGGATTTGGACGGCGTTTTTCTGGCGGTGCTGGTGCTGGCGGCAATCGCCGCGTTTGAAGCGGTGCTGCCGCTCCCGGAAGCCGCCGCGCATCTGGCGGGCAGTCTCGCCGCCGCTGAACGGCTGTTTGAAATTGTGGATGTCGCCCCGCAAATCCAAGACCCCGCCGAACCGCTGCCGCCGCCGCAATCGGCGCGGCTGGATGTGCGCAATGTGCGCTTTTCATACTCCCCCACCGCCCCACCCGCGCTGGACGGCATTTCATTTTCGGTGGCGGAAGGGGCGCGGGTGGCAATTGTCGGCGCGAGCGGGGCGGGAAAATCCACGCTGGTGAATCTGCTGTTGCGGTTCTGGGATTACCGGCACGGGGAAATCCTGCTCGACGGGCGCGACTTGCGCCGCTATCGGGCGGATGATGTTCGCGCATTTATGGCGGTGGTCTCCCAGCAGACGCATCTGTTCAACGCCACCATCGCCGAAAACCTACGCTTGAGCCGTCCCGCCGCCACCGACGACGAATTGATTTCGGCGGCGCGGCAGGCGGAAATTCACACCTTCATCCAATCGCTGCCGCAGGGATATGACACCGTCATCGGCGAGCAGGGATTGCAACTCAGCGGCGGCGAGCGGCAACGACTGGCAATCGCCCGCGCACTGCTGAAGGACGCGCCGCTCCTCATTCTGGATGAAGCGACCGCCAATCTCGACCCTCTGGTGGAACGTGACATCATGGCGACTCTCCGCGCGATTTCCGCCGGGCGCACCACCATCACCATCACCCACCGGCTGGTGGACATGGCGGCGATGGATGAAATTCTGGTGCTGGACGCGGGTAAAATCGCGGCGCGGGGCACACACGCGGAATTGATGGCGCGCGGGGGCATCTACCGGCAATTGTGGACACAGCAGCGACAAATCGACCTGCTGGAAACCGGCTCGCCGGCGATATTACCATAACTGCCCATTGCCCCGCCACCCGGTCAATGCTATAATAGCACCAGCGATGCACTCATAAATTATACAGAAACGGTAACCGCCTATGGCAACTAAAACCAAACCCGATTTTTCGCTCCATTGGCTGGTGAGCCATTTTCGCTGGGTGTGGCTCATCATCATCTTTGCGGCGCTGACCATCCCCCACCAAACCACTGCCGATGCTTCTCCGCTGCCCACATGGCAATTGTTCCTCCCCGCCTTCGGGCTAATCATCAATCTGATTGTGGTGGGCATGCTGGCGGCGCGCTGGTTTCCGCAGTGGTTCGCCGGGGCGGTGGCATTTCTTGATATGGCGCTGGCAGTGGCGGTGATGTGGGTTCTGGGCGGACACAGCGCCTCGGTATTGCCCGTGCTGTTCTTCCCCGTCGCCACGTCGGTGCTGTATTTGGCGCCGGAAACGGGATTGCTGGTCACCGCCGTGCCCATCGCGCTGGCATACGCCCTGTCCATCATCCTGAACAGCGATTTGGAAATGAGCAGTCTGCTCAAAGCCGGAACCGACCTTATCGTCATCTTCGGCGGCGGCATTCTCATCGGATACACGGCGCAAAAACAGGTGCAGGTGCAAACGGAAGCCAATCGCGCCGAGATAAAAACTTTGCGCGTGGAAGCCGAGCGCGCAAAAGCCATCTACGAAATGGCGAACACACTCAGCTCCACCCTCAACTACCAGAATGTTTTGCACGCCATGGTGGAACTGGCGCAGCTCGCGCTGGCAGAAGCCGATGACCGCAGCACGGAAATGGGCGCATCGTCTGCGGTGGGGATGGTGCTTCTTTTTGAGGAAGACGATGTGCTGGGAAAACTCCGGCTGGCGGCGGGACGCAATATTCCGCGCCATGACCAGGGGACGCGCGTGTCGGCGAAAGAGGGCATTCTGGCGCAAATTGTCTTCAAAGCCGAGGCGGTTGTGGGCAGCAATGTCCAACGCGACCCCGTGCTGAAAAACTTCATCGCCCTGCAAAACTGCGATTCCGTCGTCGGTGCGCCCCTGCGCGCCGGGTTCGACATGTACGGCGTGGTGCTGTTCGCCCATCCCCAGAAAAATATCTTCACTCAAGCGCACGCCGACCTGCTGACCACCTTCTGCAATCAGGCGATTATCCCCCTGCAAAACGCCCAACTGTACGCCGATTTGGAACGCGAACAGCGCAAGTTGCTGGAAAAAGAAGCGCAGGCTCGCCGGGAGTTGGCGCGAAATCTGCACGACGGACCGACGCAAGCCATCTCCGCGCTGGCGATGCGGCTCAACTTCATCCAACTGCTGCTGAAAAAAGAAGGGCTCAGCGAGCGCGCCTTCGACGAGTTGGGCAAGATGGAACAAATTGCCCTGCACGCCACCAAAGAAATCCGCACCATGCTATTCACCCTGCGCCCCATCATTCTGGAAACGCAGGGACTCCCCGCCGCGCTGAAACAATTCGCCGACCGGCTGGCAGATTTGCATGAACTCGATATTGAGTTGGACATCAAAAAATACAGCGGTCAACTTTCCACCGAAAAAGAAGGGGTGGTTTTCGCCATTATTGAAGAGGCGGTGGGGAATGCGCGCAAATACGCCAACGAAGGGAAAATCGAAATCCATTTGGTGAGCGAAGATGACCGCGTGATTGCGGCGGTGATTGACCACGGCAAAGGTTTCGATGTGGAGGCGGTCAAAGCCAATTACGACCAGCGCGGCAGTTTGGGGCTGTTGAACATGGAAGAACGCGCGCAGATGGTCGGCGGACACTGCCAAATTAGTTCCGTGAAAGGACAGGGAACGACGGTGCTCATCGAAGTTCCTCTGGACGCATAACCGAGATGTCTGCCAACGTTTTGTTGCTGGTCAGCGGCGGTATGTCCGTCATCGTCGCCATTGAAGCGGTGTGGGTGCGCGCGCACCTTTTGCCGGAAAACTATCGCCGGTGGATTACCCTGCCGGCAATCTCAACCACCCTGCAAACCATTTATTTCCTCGGATTGCCCTATTTTCTGCTCCTCACCGGGATGCTGCCCCCCAGATTTTGGGGATTGGTCGGCTGGGATGCGTTGGCGAGCGCTGCCATCCCCCTGCCGGCGGCGGAACTTGTGCCCCACCTGCTGACCACCGTGGGCGGCGTGGTGTATCGCTGGCTGCCGGACATCGGGGGGACGGTCTCAACGGCGACCCTGCTGGGCGGGTTTCTGCTCCTTTTGCTGATAATCTATCTGCAAAACGCAGAAACGCCCGACGGATGGCATAAAATTTCGGGGCTGCAAATCATTTTCGATGTGGTGCATTGGGGACTGTACCGCGCGATTTTGTGGCTGATTGTGGGCAATCTGTATCTGGCGACCATCGGCGGGATGGTGGTTGTGGCGCTGGAGTGGGTTTTGGCGAGCAGAATCGGCGGGCAATCCCGCGCCGAAGCCCGGCAACTCGCGTTGCGGTTCGGAATGGGCGCCATCGCAGCGACCGGATTCATCTTCGTGCAAAATTTGTGGCTGATTGCGCTGACCCAATGGCTGCTGTGGCAGGCGGTGCGCATGGTGGTGGGGGTTTGGCTGCCGCAACGGGGAACCGCACCCCCCGCCCGTCAGGTGTGATATTCCGCGTTGATTTCCACATATTTATATGATAAATCGCAAGTCCAATAGACTGTTTCCGCCGCGCCGACGCCCAAGTCTATCTCGATGGTCACATCGGTATTGTCAGCGAGCGCCGCGCTCATCGTCGCCGCGTTGAAGGGCAACGGCTGCCCCTGCGCCACCAGTTGCATCCGCGTGCCGCCCGCCGCCAACCACAGCGACGCGCGTTCGGGGTCAACCTGCGCCCCGCTCCGCCCCACCGCCGCCAGAAATCGCCCCCAATTCGGGTCGTTGCCGAAAAGCGCGGTCTTCGACAGCGGCGATGTGGCAATCG
>JAJRSQ010000180.1 GCA_024278725.1 Chloroflexota bacterium | reverse complement strand
GGCAATCTGACGGCAGGCGCGCACGATATTCTCGGCGCGGTGAATTTTGTGGACAGCGCGAATGGCGATTTCCACATTCTGCCGGGGCGCGTTGCCGGTGCAGGTACGGACATGGGCATCACCACCGATATGGACGGCGATACCCGCCCGCTGCCCGCCGGTACTTCGCCGGACATCGGCGCGGATGAAATTTTGCAGCGCAACGTGTATCTGCCGCTGGTGCTGAAATAACGGTGCAATGGCGAGGTTTCGCAACACAATTCACAAAGGTTTTCATTGCCAAGTCGGCGCATCGTGCGTATAATTTGGGCGTTGTGAACCAAGTCAATCAAACTGAAGATTTGTACCTTGCAGGGGAGGGACAAGAATGGATTTCCAGCTCAATGAGGAACAGCGAATGTGGCGGGAGGCAATTCACGATTTTTGCCAGTCTGAATTGAAGCCCCGCGCCGCCGAAACTGATGAAAGTATGCAGTTGCCGATGGATGTCATCAAAAAAATGGCGAATTTGGGCGCATTGGCGCTCACCGTGCCGGAAGCGGACGGCGGTCCCGGTTTTGATGCCATCAGCACCGCCATTGCCATCGAAGAAATCGGGCGGGCGTGCGGTAGCACCGCGCTTTCGGTGGCGGCGCACAACGGCTTGTGTCTCGGTCCGCTGGTGAATTTCGGCACGACGGAACAGAAGGCGAAATACCTGCCCGCGCTGATGTCCGGCGACTATTTGGGCGCGCTGGCGCTCACCGAACCGAGCGCGGGCAGCGACCTCGCGGGCGGTGTGAAAACCACCGCCACCCTCGACGGCAACGAATGGGTCATCAACGGCTCAAAGGCGTGGATCACCAACCCCAGCATTTCCCCCATCATCGTTGTGCTCACCCGCACGGACACCACCGCCGGGACGCGCGGCTTCAGCCAGATTATCGTTCCCACTGACGCCGAAGGCTTGACCATTCACCCCAAAGAGAAAAAAATGGGTTTGCGGGCTTCGCCCACGCATATGCTGACCTTTGAAGATGTCCGCGTGCCGAAGGAAAACCTGCTGGGCACGGAAGGGCGCGGATTGCACCAAACCCTGGCGACGCTCGACGGCGGGCGCATCAGTATCGGCGCGATGGCGGTCGTGCTTGCGCAAGCCGCGCTCGATGAGGCGGTGCGCTATTCCCGGGAACGGGAATCCTTCGGGAAACCGCTGGCACAGCACCAATCCATCCAAAATTATATTGCCGATATGGCAACTGAAATTGAGGCTTCACGGCTGATGGTGTATCGCGCGGCGTGGCTCAAAGACCGCGGCGAGAATTTCTCCAAAGCGGCGGCGATGGGAAAATTGCTCGCCAGCGAAACCGCCGAGCGCGCCGCATTCAACGCCATCCAAATCCACGGCGGATACGGCTACAGCTCCGAATTTCCGCTGGAGCGCATCTACCGCGACCAACGCCTGCTCACCATCGGCGAAGGCACCAGCGAAATGCTGCGGCTGGTCATCGCCCGCAGAACCCTGTCAAATTAAGAATGACGAGTTACGAATGGTCTATGATTCGTAGCTCGTAACTCGTAACTTGGAATTGTTATGTCTGAAATCATCGAATCGAAAATCAACCCAAACGACCCGCAATTCAAAGCCAACGTGGCGCACAACCAAAAACTGGCGACGGAACTCCGCGAGCGGCTGGCGCAGGTTCGGCGCGGCGGGGGCGAAAAAGCGCACCGACGGCACACGGAGCAGGGCAAACTTTTTGTGCGGGAACGAATTGACCGCCTGCTGGATAGCGGTTCGCCCTTTCTGGAACTTTCGCCGTTGGCGGCGTGGGAATTGTACGGCAATGCCGCCCCCGCCGCGGGCATCGTCACCGGCATCGGGCGCGTTTCCGGGCGCGAATGTTTGATTGTCGCCAACGATGCCACCGTCAAAGGGGGCACATACTTCCCGATGACGGTGAAAAAACATTTGCGCGCCCAGCAAATTGCGCTGGAGAACAACCTTCCCTGCATCTATCTGGTTGATTCCGGCGGCGCATTCCTCCCCATGCAAGATGAAGTTTTCCCCGACGTGGACGACTTCGGGCGCATTTTTTACAATCAGGCGCAGATGAGCGCGCGCGGCATCCCCCAAATTGCGGCGGTGATGGGCAGTTGCACCGCCGGCGGGGCATACGTCCCCGCGATGAGCGATGAAGCGGTGATTGTCAACGGCACGGGCACGATTTTTCTCGGCGGTCCGCCGCTGGTCAAAGCCGCCACCGGCGAGGAAGTCACGGCGGAGGAACTCGGCGGGGCGGATGTGCACACCCGCATTTCCGGCGTCGCCGACCATTTTGCCGAAGATGACGAGCACGCGCTGGAAATTGTGCGCGATATTGTGGCAACCCTCAATACCCGCAAAACGGTGGATATTGATATTCGCCCACCGGAAGACCCGCTCTATCCCGCCGAAGACCTGTATGGCATCATCCCCGATTCATTCAAAAAGGCGTATGACGTGCGCGAAGTGATTGCCCGGCTGGTGGACGGCAGTCGTTTCCGCGAATTTAAAGCCCGTTACGGCGAAACGCTGGTGACGGGTTTCGCGCACATTCACGGCTATCCGGTCGGCATTGTGGCGAACAACGGCATTCTGTTCAGCGAATCGGCGCTGAAGGGGGCGCACTTTGTGGAACTCTGCACCGCGCGGCGCATCCCGCTTCTCTTTTTGCAGAACATCACCGGTTTTATGGTGGGCAAAGCGTATGAAGCTGGCGGCATCGCCAAAGACGGGGCGAAGATGGTGCATGCCGTGGCGAACGCCGCCGTACCGAAATTCACCGTCGTCATCGGCGGGTCATTCGGGGCGGGCAATTACGGCATGTGCGGGCGAGCGTATCAGCCGCGAATGCTGTGGATGTGGCCCAACAGCCGCATCAGCGTGATGGGCGGCGAGCAAGCGGCGAATGTCCTCTTCACCGTCAAACAGGAACAGCGCGCCCGGCGCGGCGAACCGTTGATGACCCCCGAAGAAGCCGCCGCTTTCAAACAGCCCATTTTGGAAAAATACGAGCGAGAAGGCAGCCCGTATTATTCCACCGCCCGCCTGTGGGATGACGGCATCCTCGACCCCGCCGAAACCCGCGACGTGCTGGGGCTGGCGCTCTCCGCCGCACTGAACGCCCCTGTGCCGGAAACGGCGTATGGGGTATTCCGAATGTGAAATAGTTTTCGGTGGTCAGTTTTCAGTTGTCAGCAGTCAGTTATCAGCCGTCAGCTCTCGGCGGTCAGCACAAACTGACCACTGACCACTGACCGCCGAATGCTGAATGCTGAACACTGAATGCCGACCGCTGAAAACTGAAAACTGAAAACTAACAACCTATGACTAAAAACCTTTTCTCCAAAATCCTCATCGCCAACCGGGGCGAGATTGCCGTGCGGGTGATTCGCGCGTGTCAGGAAATGGGTATCGCCACGGTGGCAGTCTATTCCGATGCCGACGCGGCGAGTTTGCACGTGACGCTGGCGGATGAAGCGGTGCATATCGGCGCTGCACCCGCCACCGAAAGCTATCTGCGCGGCGATAAAATTTTGCAGGTGGCGCAACAACTCGGCTGCGACGCCATTCATCCCGGTTACGGCTTTCTGTCCGAAAATGCCGATTTCGCCGACGCGGTGACCGCCGCCGGATTGACCTTCATCGGTCCCACCGGCGATGCGATGCGCGCAATGGGCAGCAAAACCGCCGCCCGTGCCGCGATGCAATCGGCGGGCGTGCCCGTTGTGCCGGGCTATCAAGCCGGCAACCGCGACGCCGACCTGCTTGCCGCCGCACCGAACATCGGTTTCCCCGTGCTGGTCAAAGCCGCCGCGGGCGGGGGCGGCAAAGGGATGCGGGTGGTGCAATCTGCGGACGAACTGCCCGATGCGCTCGCTTCGGCGCGGCGGGAAGCGCAACACGCCTTCGGGGACGACCATATTTACCTCGAAAAATATATCGTCAACCCGCGCCACATCGAATTTCAAATTTTTGGCGATGTCCACGGCAACACCATCCACCTGTTTGAACGCGAATGTTCCATCCAGCGCCGCCATCAGAAAATCATCGAAGAGAGTCCATCCCCATTTTTGGACGATGATTTGCGTCGCCGGATGGGGAATGCCGCCATTGCCGCCGCCCGCGCGGTGGGCTATGTCAACGCGGGGACGATTGAATTTCTGGTGGACGCCGACCGCAACTTTTATTTTCTCGAAATGAACACCCGCTTGCAGGTGGAACATCCCGTCACCGAGTTGGTGACCGGCACGGATTTGGTCAAACTGCAATTGCGCGTCGCCGCCGGTGAGCCGCTGCCCGAGTTGCGCGCGCTGTGCCAGCAGGGACACGCCATCGAATGCCGGATTTACGCCGAAGACCCCGCCAACAATTTTCTGCCGGAAATCGGCAAAGTGCGCCGCGCGGTTGAGCCGGTGGGTCCGGGGGTGCGGGTGGATGCGGGCGTCACCACCGGCGATGAAATTTCGCTCCATTACGACCCGATGATTGCCAAATTAATCGTTTGGGGTGAAAATCGCACCGAGGCGCTCCGCAAAATGAATTGGGCGTTGCGCCATTATGTGGTACTCGGCGTGACCACCAACATTCCCTTTTTGCGCGACGTGGTGGCGCACCCGGCATTTCGGCGGGGGGATGTGACCACCAATTTCATCCCGGAACACCTTTCCGCATGGCAGCCGCGCACCGAAACCCCGCCCGATATGGCGTTGGTGGCGGCGGCGATTGCCGACATGCT
>JAJRSQ010000179.1 GCA_024278725.1 Chloroflexota bacterium | reverse complement strand
GGCGGACATCTGCCAGCGCCAGCCCTTCACCGGTGCAGGGGTCAAGCAAATGATAAAGCCCCTCGGGGTCAGGGACTTCGAGAAATTTGGCGGCGCGAGCGACTACCACATCGGGGGTGCGGTAGTAGCCCATCACCATCTTTGAGTTTAGGAATGCCACAATTCCTCCTCATCGGCGCTCACCGTCAGCGCGCCGTCTTCCACGCCGCCGGTGACGATGGTCTGCCACGTGTCGCGGTCGGGGATGATTTTCCAAGTATGGCAGCCGTGTGTTTCGGGCAGGGGGCTGATGAGATTCCGGCGCAATCCTGCCTTCCACAGAAACTCCGCCCACTCCGGACGCGCCGGAAAGGGCAGCAGTTTGTCCCAGATGGCGAAAAACCGAAGCAGGTCGCCATCCGGACTGTCGCTAATGAGGTAGGCGGGGATATCGGGATTGACACCGGGCAGCATTGCGGTCTCCGCAACGACCAGCAGATGCGTTGCCTCGCTGTCGGGCAGACGGGCGACGCTTTTGCGGTACCGGGTCTTTACCATTGCGTCCTCATCGCGCAGGCTTTGGCGTTCCGGGATGCGGGATAGGGAGACGTGATTGGCCAGCTCGACACCGCCATGCGAAACGACCAGATACGCCCAGACCGCTTCCACGACCGTTACCGCCCCCAGCAGTGAGGCGAAGACAAAACCGTCATCATCGGCGGCGTAGGCGTCTACCCGGCAGCGATAGCCGCCCACCTGCACCGGGGGCAGCGCGGTCGGGTTGGCAAATACCGGCATGTCACACCGCCGCCAGCAGGGGAATTTGTACCGGGTCGGGCACGGTGACGGGTGTCGTTTCGATGACGTCAAACCCAACCCGCCCCAACCGGGGATGAACGAAAATACCGCGTTCCAAGCCGGTCAATGTCAGTACATCCCGGAATTCCGGGTAGCCGGGGGCGGGTGTCGGTTGCCGAACCAGTATTTCGACCTCGGCGGTCCGGCTATCGCCGTGCTCGCCGGACAGGCGCAGGTACAGCCGCGCCGCCTCGATGAGCCCGCCGACGGTCAGGCGGGTATCCGGCAGCAGCACTACCGGGTAATCTTGGTCGAGGATACCCGGCGAGACGTACAGCGGCTCGGCGCGGTCGGGCGCAAGTTTGACGCGCAGGTCGGGCAGCGCGAAGCCGTGCTGTTCCACACCGAGCAAGACATCGCCGGAGGCAAGGTCGTCTACCGTGACGAAAGTCAGGGTGCGTTCCATCAGTCGCCGCTCCGGAAACTGAGGTCCAGCAAAACCTGTTTACCGCGCCGCGCTTTACGGCGTTGCAAAGCGCGAGACTTGGCTTTGGCGCGGCGGCCGTCTTTGTTTTTGCGGTGTTTTTGTTTTTTCATTTTTTGCCTCCTTTTTGGGGAATCAAAAAACCCCCTTCGGGGTGAAGGGGGGTTGAGATTGGCGTTTTTAGTTGTGCCGATACAGGTCAGCCGGTCAGGGTTGATTCTTTCAGGGTATCTATCACCCACTGATTTAAGCTTTTACCCGCCGCTGATGCCCTGCTTGCAATTTCAGCGTGCAATTCCGGGGGCACGCGCAAATTAAATTTGCCGGAATATTCCTTGCGCGGCTCTACACCATCTTCCCGGCACATATCCAGGAAAACTTTCAGAGAAAGTTCACCTTCCCGACGCAGTCCTTCAACATCTTTGGCGTAAAAATCCGCGCCGCCATTAATGCCGATGAATTCTCCCCGGAACATCTCAATTTCAGGATCGTATTGGATAATCGCTCGATAGCCTTGGATTTCCATCACGTTTACGTTTCTCATGGTTTCACCTCATTTTCTTCCAGCCACTTCCTGATACTCGCGACCGCCCCTTTGTCTGTATTGGGAGACGGGTGCGGGCGATGAAAAACTCGCCGGTCGCCAAACAACTTGACTCCGATACGCGATCCTTCTCGCTCGCTCAGTTCCGCTCCCAGGCTAATTAACAAAGATTCGATGTCCTTCCACTTGATACTTCCGCTCGTAGGACGGGCAAATATCAGCTCGAGTGTTTTCCGGTGCTTGCGCTTCATGCTAAAATAGTACCATAGTTCAGTACCATTGTCAACCTATGACTAATCGCTTCCAAAATACTCGCCCCCGAAGTGCTATCTTTTGCGGCGCTGCAAGGTGCGAAATTTGGCTCCGGCGCGGTGGTCGTTTTTGTTTTTGCGGTGTTTTTGTTTTTTCATTTTTTGCCTCCTTGTTTTTGGGAATCAAAAAACCCCCTTCGGGAGGAAGGGGGTTTGATGTTGATGTGTTTAGTTAACGGGACATTCAAACAACTTCTACGGCAACATCCGCGGCCGCCGGTTGCGTGAGGGCACGCAGTTCGTCTATTTCCCGAGACAACACTTCTCGGCGCTTCTTCAACGCTTCTTCTAAATCTTCCGGTGTGGCCGGTGTCCACGTCTCCACACCCAGAGTGCGCTCCGGCGAAACTTCGAGCATATCATAGGGACGAGTATTGCCAAGGTTTCGGATAAAACGGACATATATACACAAGTTGCCGGTTTGTTCACTGTGCAACACGTCAACAATAACGGCAATCTCATCAAAAGCGCGAACAATATCACCGCGCTTAAATTGGAAATCAATAGACATCGGGTGCCTCCCCGTAAGTGATTACGTGTTCAACATAGTTTTCTATTTGAGAGCTGCTTTCAAATTCGATATGAACGCCACACTCACGCAAAATCTTGCGCAAGATGTAATGTTCTCCCCAAGCGCTGCCCGTTCCCTCTGAACGCCGCTGACGCATTTTCAGCCATGCTTCACGCAATCGTTTGATCTCTTCAGGATAAAATTTGTGTTTTTGAGGCATTATCCTTCTCCTGATGAATTGTAATCGAAATACCGACAAAAATCAAGCATCTACCGGTTCACTCCAGCAATTCTCATTTTGAAACAGGATGTATTTGCTCTCGGGAAGAAAAGGATTAAAGTGGTCCATATTTCAACATGAGACAGGTTTCAATGGCAGATTTATTGGATTTCGACAACTTGGTGGCAAAGTTTAACCGTCGGTTAGAGCATTTGCCCGATCACCGTACCGGAAAAAACCTGAGTTATCGCATCAAAGATGCTGCGTTGGCGGCGTTTTCGGTTTTCTTTACTCAATCGCCTTCATTTCTGTCTCATCAACGAGCGATGGAGAAGAGTAAAGGGCGGAGTAATGCTGGCTCCTTGTTTCAGATAGAGAAAATACCGTGTGATAATCAAATTCGTTCTCTATTGGATCCAATAACGCCACGGCATTTATACCCGCTTTTTGAGGAAATTTTTTCAGCGCTGGAGCAAGCGGGTGAATTAGACCGGTTTCGGGTGTTGAATGAGCAATTATTGATTTCAATGGATGGAACAAGCTACTTTTCCTCCAAAACAATCCATTGTCCCAATTGCCAACATCGCACTACAACCAAAGGGGAAACAACCTATTATCATACGGCGATTACGCCGGTTATTGTTGTCCCGGGGCACACTCCGGTGATTAGTTTGGTACCGGAGTTCATTGTGCCTCAAGATGGACACAACAAACAAGATTGTGAACGAATGGCAGCCAAACGCTGGGTCAAACGACAAGCCCGACTATTCAATCCCTACAGCGCTACTTTGTTAGGGGACGATTTGTATTGTAATCAGCCTTTGTGCCAACTAATCTTAGCACAAAAGTTGAACTTTATTTTTGTCTGCAAACCGGACTCCCATCAGATCCTGTACGAATGGGTCGCTTCCCTAGCTGCCGGCAACGATGTTGATCAAGTAACTTGGCGACACTTCAATGGGCGCTTTACCGAAATCATCACCTGTCGCTTTGTCGAAGATGTTCCCTTACGAGGGGGACATGATGCTTTGCTGGTCAATTGGTGTGAGGTCACTATCACGCACAGCCAAACAGGTAAACAACTCTACTACAACACCTTTGTCACCAATCATCAACTCACCGAGCAAACCGTTTTTCCCATTGCTGATGCCGGACGCGCCCGTTGGAAAGTCGAAAACGAACATAACAATACGCTTAAAACGAAAGGCTACCATTTGGAACACAATTTCGGGCACGGACAACAATATCCGGCCGGTTTCTTGTTGACCCTCAATCTGCTCGCTTTTCTTTTTCATACCGTCCCGGAATTAGTTGATGCTAAATATCGCCTTTTGCGACGGGAATTGGGCGCCCGCCGTACCTTTTTCAACGACATTAAAACCTTGACCCGCTATCTCTACTTTGACAGTTGGCAACATCTCCTTGATTTTATGATTAAACAACTCGAACTTAGCCCGGATTTGGACACAACTTAGTCAAAATGAGAATTGTTGAGCGGATGAGTAGGCGCTTGACAAACGGCAGTTTTATGTTATGCTAAAAGTGTCGTTATGGTAAAGCAAAGGAGTAGGCGCATGACCAGACAACAACTTCTGGCGCTGGCAATTCTGTTCTTTTTCGCAGTGGTGATATTGGGTTGTTTCGGATTGGTTGCCCTGGGGAAAGTTGTGCCATTTTAAAATTAAATTTGACCACACAAAAAACGCCCTGCTGAAGATAATTTCGGCAGGGCGTTTCTATTTTCAGACGAAGTTTATTTCGGGCGCAGAATCAGCACCGAGCCGGTGGCTTTTTCTCTGCCGAAGGTCATCGGTAAATATTCGACCTTTTGATGACGTTCAATCAAATCATCATAATGCGGACTGAGAACATTACCCGATTGTCCCGTAGTGTGCATAAAAATACTATTGTCGAAATTGCTCATATCCACCACGTGGCGATAGCTTGGCACGTGATATTGGTTGAAGGCATCGTTGTAGCGGGGGGGCGCGACGTTCACAGTGTATTTGTCGCCGCCGTTGGCAATCTCGCGGTGGAAGAAACGTTTCAGCGCGGGGACTTCGCTGAAGGGGTTGTGCGGGTACTGCGTTTTGTGGATATTTCCCCACGCCCATTTCTTCATGTTTTTGCCCATCTTTTCAGTCAGCAAATCGAGGGCGCGGTCTAACGCTTCTCCGGCGGCATCATTGCAGGTTTCGGTGGGGGTGGTGAGGAAATTATCGCACCATGTGTTGTTCGGGTCGTTGACCACATTTTTCAAAAATACGGGATGCTGGCGCATAACGAAATCATCATACAATTTTCCCGAAAGGTCATCTTCCAGCAGAACCTGCTCGAATTCCATCATCCACGCTTCGTAAATACTGGTGGCGATGCTATCAACGGCGGTGCTGCCATCCCAGTTTTGCAGGTATTCCAGCGCCTTTGTTTGCCGTTCATCCGCGGGGGTGAGGCTTTGCAGCAGGGGCAGTAAATCGCGCGTTTCCGTGCTGAGTTGGTCGGCTTGGATGGCTGCCATATCCGCCACCGAGATTTTCTCGCCGTTGCTGCTCATTTCTTTGATGAGTTCGGTGATGCGTTCCGCGCGGTAGGGCGGTGTCCAGTCGTTGGTGATGAAGTACGGATAATCATCGGGCACGGATCGGTTGTTGGCGGTGGCGACGAATCCCGATTCGGGGTTGTAGACGTTGGGCAAATCTTCAAACGGAATCCACCCCGTCCAACGGTAGACGTCCGTCCAGCCCGGCACGGGGACGGAGCCGTCGCCCTGGCTGCGGATGGGAATTCTCCCCGGCGCATAATAGCCGATATTCCCCGCCTTGTCCGCGAAAACAAAATTTTGGCTGGGCGCAACATATTTTTTCAGTGCGGTGGTGAATTCATCCCAATTGGTGGCGTAATTTAATTGCATATAGGCTTCGACGGTGGTGTCGTTGCTATCCAGCGCCGTCCATTGCATGGCAACGGGGAAAGGGGCGCTGCCGCTCACATCGCTGATGAGCGGTCCGTGGCGAGTGCTGCGCGCCGCCCACAAAATCGGCTCGTCTTTGCCTTTGACGAAGATGGGTTCTTCCACAATGGTCATATCCACCCATTCCCCGTTCACTTCATATTGATTGAGGTTTTCGGGATTGATTTTTTCCAGATACAAATCCTGCACGTCGGGTCCCAAATTGGTGACTCCCCAGGCAATGTTTTCATTATGTCCGATGGGCAGGAAGGGCAAACCGGGGAAACTCGCGCCGACGGTGTGCAGTTTATCGCCCTGTAATTCCACCAGATACCAAATGGAAGGAATGCGCGCGCCCAAATGCGGGTCGTTTGCCAGCGAGGGCAAGCCGGTATCGGTCAGGTCGCCGGAGACCACCCAATCGTTGCTGCCGACATCCAGCCCGCCGAGGTTGAATTGCGTTTGCAGGGTGTTGTCGATGTTGAGCAGGTTGGAAGCCACATCCGGCGCGAGATAGTTTGATGCCAGAATGGTCGTGCCGTCGGTGGGGTAGCCGGGGATTAATTCGGCGGCGCGGGTTGCCCCCACCGCCTGCGCCACTTTCACCCGCAGCAGTTCCTTGTCGTAATTGCCGCCCAAATCCCATGACATCATTTTCGCCCAGACCATCGAATCATACACAGTCCACGGTTCGGGTTTGAAACCCAGAATCAGAAATTCGGGCGGAAGGGTGTGCTTTTCATCAATCCATGCGTTCACCCCGTCCACATAGGCTTGCAAAGATTGTTGGGTCGAATCATCCAGCGCGTCCCACGCCTCTTTGGCGGAACGGTAAAAGCCCATCGTGCGGATGAATTTATCGGTGTCGAGGGTGGCGTCGCCCAGAACCTCGCTCAATCGCCCCGCGCCGACGCGCCGTTGGAACTCCATCTGCCACATGCGGTCTTGGGCATGCACGTATCCCAACGCAAACAATGCGTCGTGGTCGGTGGCGGCGAAAATGTGCGGCACGCCATCCGCGTCGCGGACAATTTCCACCTGACCGTCCAAGCCGGCAATCACTTCCGTGCCCTCGGTTTTAGGCAAACTACTGCGCAGATAAAAGAATCCGCCGCTGAATACCAGCACCAAAATCAAGCCCAAAACAAATAAACCATTGCGAACCATACGCATTGCTACACCTCTTTTTTATAGGATGGAATAAAATGGAAGAATAGCATACTCAAAGGGGTGTGTCAAGAAATTTGGCGATGCCACCGGCATTTGATATAATAGCGTTCCGCCAGCCCGATGCGGTAACCGGGTTGGTTCTTTTTTGAACCGGCACTCGGCTGGTAGTGGAAGGAGACGAGCGTTTGAAATTTTCATCATTCGATAAAAAACAATGGCAATTTACGGCACTGCGCTGGACGCTGGTGATTGCGGTTTCTGCGGTGGCAATCTGGGCGGTTGCCGGCGGGGAAACGCCCGTATACTCGCTGTTCCAATCGTCGGTGCAGACATCGGCGGTGGCAACCCCGACCCCAGTACCCCCGACGCCTGTGCCGCCCACCCCCGTCCCCCCGACGAATACGCCGGTGCCGCCGCCCGCACCCACCGACACCCCGGCGGTTGCCGCGCCCGTACCGGCAGAACCGACCGCCACCCAGCCGGTGCAGCAGATTCAGGGCGGCGCTGCGCCCGACCCGGTGCAACCCACACCCACCGCGCCCCCCGTGCAATCGAATGTGGTGACCAACACCGCGGTGCTGGAGCCGGTTGAACCCACCCCCACCGCGCTGCGCCTGCCTGCACCCTCGCCCACCCTCGCCCCCGTGTCCGATTCGGGCGTGGTGGTCAATCAGGTGAAACTGGTTGATACGCTGGTGCAGTGGCTGGCATACAGCCTGATGTGCCTGGGCGCTGTTGCGCTGGTGGGCATCAGCGGGTTTTTTGTGTTCATGAATTGGCGCGGTAAAAAACTGAACCGCGATTCATAGCGTTTGTATCATCCCGAAAAGCCGGATTATTCCGGCTTTTTCCTTTTCAGCGGAAATTGGTAGTGATTCAAATTGACTGACGAGATACGCAAATGTCATTGCGAGCGTAGCGAAGCAATCTCCACGCTTTAATGACGGAGATTGCTTCGGCGTTGCACGCCTCGCAATGACAACCGGCTATCTTTGCATCAGTCAAAAAACACCACCACCCAGCGGAAATTGTATGGAAACGCCTGCAACACCATCCCCAAAAAAACATCAACCATCCGCCGAACTGCTGCTGATAATTTTGCTGGTGGCGTTCGCCGTGCGCGTCTATCATCTTGATTTTCAAAGCCTGTGGCGGGACGAAGTGGACGCCATCCGTTTTTCATCCGGCGCGTTGCCGCAACTTTTGCGCGGGCTGACCCGGCAGGGGCACAATGGACCGCTCTATTTTGTGGCGCTGCACGGCTGGCGCGCGCTCACCGGCGACAGCGAATTTGCGCTGCGCTTTCTGTCGGTTGTCGGCGGGACACTTTCTGTGGCGCTGGCATGGGCGGCAAGCAACGCGCTGGGGCTGAAAAAGCGGGTCGGGCTGATTGCCGCCGCGCTGATGGCAACTGCGCCGTATCTGGTGTGGTATTCTCAGGAAGCAAAAATGTATAGCTGGCTGATGAGCGCCGTGCTGTTGGCGGTAATTTTGTTTCAGCGGGCGCTCACCGCTCGCACCGCAAAGGGAAGATGGTGGGGCGCTTTCGCGGGGGTGACCAGCCTTTCGTTTTACCTGCACATCCTTTCGCCACTGATGCTGGGGGTGTACGGGCTGTGGACGATGCTGGCGTGGCGGCGCGCTCGCCGTCAATGGCGGCAGATGCTGGCGGTGCTGGCGGCGCTCACCTTGCCCTATCTGCCTTTGCTGGCATGGCAATTCCCGTTGCTGAGAGACGGCTTCCGGAGCGGACATCCCTTTTATCCCCTGAAGACCATGCTGAATTTGCTGATTCATTTTTACAGCGTGGGGGTTTTGCGCCAAAGTTACGCCATCGTTTTAATGGGGGCGATGGTGGCACTGGTGATGATTGGCGCGTTGTTCGCCGATGCTCCCGTTCGGCGGCGGATGCAATTGGTGGGGTGGTGGGCGCTCCCGGTGGCGGCAGTATATCTGATTTCCCTGCGGGTCGCCGTGTTTGAAGACCGGTATCTCATTTACATCGCGCCCGCGTTCTTCTTTTTGGTGGCGTTGGGGATTGATGCCCTGTGGCAGCGGATGCACTGGCTCGGCTGGAGTCTGCTGGTCGCGTGGGTGGCGGTCAACGGATGGGGCATCGGGCGCCAGCAGACCATCACCATTAAAGCCGATTTTCGGCAGGCGGCGGCATATGTGGCGGCAACCCCCGCCGCCCCCGTTGAGGCTGCGCCGCAAGCGTCCGCCTCGCCCGTTGATGCGCCGTTCACCGTGTATTTGCCGCTGGTGCTGAATAATCCCGCGCCGGTGGTGTTGTTTCAGATGCCGTATCTGCATTATACCTTTGAATATTATTTCCGCGCGCCGTTCAATATGCTGGAAGGAGTGTGGACGAACAGCGGACGCACGCCGGCGGAAGTGGATGCGGACATGCGCAGGTTGACCGCCGGGGTGGGGTCGCTCTATTTTGTGGTGTCGGAAGAAGCGCAGTGGGACAATCGGCAGTTGGTGCGGCAGTGGTTGCAGGAACACGGCACATTGCAGGACGAGGCGCACTTTGTCGGGGTGGACGTGTACCGCTACCGGCTCGTCCCAACAGAGTAATATCGCTTTGCCAAACCGCGTGAAAAGTGCTAAACTTTCGGCGGTGCGCCCCCGTAGCTCAGTGGATAGAGCACCGGCCTCCGGAGCCGGGAGCCCGCGTTCGAATCGCGGCGGGGGTACAAATGACGGACGGTTTTCTTGAAAAAGAAAGCCGTCTTTTTTTATGCGCGAAAAATTATACCCAATTTCTTATGTAGTACTAACGGTTTCTTGACAATTCAAAAAATATGGATATACTCGAATATAACTTCACTCTTCACAACGTACTCGACACAGGATGGTCAGCTATATTGGTGTAAATGCCACTTTGGGGAACCCCTATGCAGGATGCACATGTTCCGGCGATAACGCTTGATAGTGTTCTTCGGCTACATCCGCTTTCCCGGCAGCTTGAAAACGGTGTGGCAATTGTTGGACGCAACGGTCAATTTCTGGAATTGCCCCCGGAAGGGTTGCAATTCATTGACTGGCTGAACGACGGTTTGACCCTTGACCGCGCCCGCAAAAATTTTGAAGAAGCGTTCAATCCGTTTCCCGATGAAGATTTGCTCGATGTTGCCACGGCATTCGTGGATTGCGATTTTGTCGCCGAAATTGATGGTGCGCCGTTAGCCACCGCACAGCCGGCGCCAAAAGCGGATACGGCATTAATCCCGCAACGTTGGGCGCAGAGAATTTTCTCGAAGCCGGTGTTGCTCGGCTGGATGGCATTTGTTATTCCGGCAGCCGGATTGTTGATTACCAACCCGTCATTGTGGCCCCGTCGCACCGATTATTTTTGGGCAGATCATTACGCCGTCATCATTTTGGTTGGGATGCTGTTGTGGCTGTTGACCATGGCGATGCATGAATTGTCGCATTTTGTGGCGGCGCGTGCCAAAGGGATTGATGCGACCATCACCTGGACACAGCGGCTGGGATTTTTCCCGATGAGCCAGACGGTGATGCACAACATCTGGGCGATTCCGCGCGCGGCGCGGTTTCTCCCGCTGGCGGCAGGGCTGGTGTGGGATGTATTCTTCATCAGTGGTTTGGTTTATGTGCTGTACGGGGTGAAAATCGGTTTGATTGCGCTGCCCGTGGTGGCGGTCAAAATCATCAAATTCCAGTTGTTGATGTCTATGCTGGGCATAACCAGCCAGTTCTGGCTCTTCTCAAAAATGGATGGATATTTTCTACTCTCATCTATTTTCGGGCAACGGAATTTGCAAGCGGATACCTTCGCATGGTTGCGCTCATTTGTTGACCGCCGGGTGAAATTCTCGCCACCGGCGGGGGGCATGAAATTCGTCTACCTGTATACGTTGATTGCCGTCGTATGGGGCGGAGCGTTTATGGTGCAGTTTCTCACCATCAACCTGCCCATCAAAATTCAACTCATCTGGGATTCTTGGTTGAAAGTTGTCAACGGCGCACACATCCCCGCCGTAGATTTTGC
>JAJRSQ010000178.1 GCA_024278725.1 Chloroflexota bacterium | reverse complement strand
CGGCGATGATGTGCCGTGGCGCGAAAATAAAGCGTGGAGTTTGGTGTATCACGCCGGTGATGAACACACGGCATTAATCAAGCAGGCGTACAATCTGTTTTTCTCGGAAAATGCACTGAATCCGATGGCGTTCAAAAGCCTGAAACGCTTTGAGTACGAAGTGGTGCGCATGACGGCGCACATGCTGAACGGCGATAAAAATGTGGCGGGGACGATGACCGCCGGGGGGACGGAATCGCTGTTGCTGGCGGTGAAAACGTACCGCGACCGGGCGCGCAAACTGCGGAAAATCAAAAACCCGGAGATGATTCTACCCACTTCGGCGCATGTGGCGTTCATGAAGGCGGCAAAATATTTCGACGTGAAACCCGTTTTCGCCCCGCTGGACGACGGCTTCCGGGTGGATGTCTCGGCGGTGCGAAAGCTCATCAACAAAAATACCATTCTGCTGGTCGGTTCCGCGCCGAATTACCCCTTCGGGACAATTGACCCCATCGAGGATTTGGGGCAGTTGGCGGTACAATACAACCTGCCTCTGCACGTGGACGCCTGTCTCGGCGGATTTTTGCTCCCCTTTTTTGAGAAGCTCGGTCAGCCCATCCCGCTATTCGATTTTCGGGTGACGGGCGTCACGTCCATTTCCGCCGATGTCCACAAATACGGGTACGCCGCCAAAGGGGCATCCACGCTGATGTACAAAAGTATGGATTATGAAAAATACCAGTTTTTTGTGGAAACCGAGTGGTCGGGAGGGGTGTTCGCTTCGGCGGGGTTGCTGGGAACCCGTCCCGGCGGCGCGATTGCGGCGGCGTGGGCATCGCTGATGAGTATGGGGGAATCGGGTTATCTCGCGCTGGCGGAAAAAACGCTGGCAACCACCCAAAAGTTGATGGACGGCATCAACGCCATCCCCGAATTGGCGGTGCTGGGCAAGCCCGATATGAGCGTGTTCGCCTACCACAGCATCGACCCTGAGGTGAACATTTTGGCGGTGGCTGACCGGCTGGAAACGCGCGGCTGGCACATCGACCGCCAGCAGAAGCCGGAAAGCCTGCACGCGATGGTCAATCCGGGGCACGCGGAGATTGCAGACGCATTTCTGGCGGATTTGCGCGACGCGGTGGCTTATGTGAAAGCGCATCCGGGTATGGAGACCGGCGGCACCGCCGCCACGTACGGGATGATTGCCAAAATTCCCTTTCGGGGGATGATTCGGGACAACGTGTTGCAGATGATGATGGACATGTACGGTCCCGACGGCGGCACGCTCAATTTGGACGCGGACGCACAGGGCGACGATTTCGTCACCAAAGCGGGGCTGTGGTATCTGAAACTCCGCAGCAAGCTGGCGCGCCGCAAACGGCGGTGATGCGGCATTAATGCACGGCGGATGGACTCTTCGGCGGGGTTGCGGACTGCTGCGCGGCAATCACCGTGTTGGCAAAAAAGAGCAGAATGGCGATGGCGTTGAGGATTGCGCCCCATTTGCGCCATCCCGGCAGAACCAGCAAATCGCCCGCGACGCGCAGCGCCAGCGAGAGGTGAAGCAGTCCCAAATGGCTGTAAAATCGCGGGGTGAAGGCAATAGCTTTGCCCATGACGGCGGGCAGGATGATGGGCGCGTGCCCGAAAATCATCGAAATGATGAAGCCGATGAAGAAGGCGTGCAACACGGCATCGTAGATGAGTCCCGCCACCACAGCGCCGTAAATCGCCCATAACATACCGCCAACCACCAGCCAGAAATATCCCGCCAGCAGACAGACCGCAATGAATTTGGTCAACCCCGTTTTGCGGACGGTATAGCGCGCCACATCAAACTTCGACAGCCACAGCGCCAGCAGCACCATCCCCGCCCCGGCGATGCGCGCACCGACCCCCGCATTGAACATGCCGATAATCAATCCGGCGGTGAAAATTCCCGTTGCCCCGAAAAAGAGCGAGATGACCCGCTTGCCGTGCCGCAGTACCCGCCCCAGTTCCAGCCGTTCCCCCGCCACGGTGAGCAGCAGAAATCCAATCCACCAGCCGACGGCGGACGAGACAGGCAACCCCGCCAGCACCAGCGCGTTCCCCACCAGCCACATCGCCGCGCCGATTGCCATAGTGACGGTGTAACCGGCGGTTTCGATGCGCACAATCAGCACAAAAACAGCAACCAGCCCTACCCCGGCGAGCGTCAGCAGCAGCGCGGCAATCCATGCGGGCAAGCCCGCCAGCATCGCCAGCCCGCCCAATGCGGCGAGCGCCGGGGCGAAGTATGTCCATCCCCGGTTGAGCGCCACCGCCCGCTCCACGCCGATGACCGTGCCGAGAAAACCGCTCACCATTAATGCGCCGTGCCGCACGATAAATTCGGTTTGCAGCGGATTCCACACCCAACCCGCGCGAATCAATCCGCCCCACATTGCCGCCAGCAGGGAAAGAACGGCAATCAGTATCAGCGGATATTTTATTTTCGATGAATTCATATCATTGCACCTGTTTTTTGCATTTTCGATATTATAGCAGAGGGGGCGCGAAACGGAAATGACCTTTATCACAAATCCGGCGGCAAAAAAATGCAGAGGCACGACGCATCGTGCCCCTGCGGGTAAAACCCACACACTCAAATAAAATTCAAATTCCGGGAGGGCGGAATGAATTATTGCAGTTCTGCCAACTTCTCCTGCGCGAATTGCACCCACGTCTCGTTGTCGCTGAGGGAGATGAAGGTTTGGAAATCGGCGATGGCTTTTTCCGTTTCGCCGATGTCGGCGTAAATTGCGCCCCGATTGAAATACGGCGGCGCGGCGGCGGGGTCGATTTCGATGGCGCGGGAGAAATCTTCCAGCGCGGCGTCCACCTGACTCAGGCTGTAATACAGCACCCCGCGATTGAAATGGCTGGCGACGGAATCGGGGCTGAGCTGCACCGCCAAATCGAGGTCTTTGGTCGCTTCGGCGAATTCACCGCGCTGCATGTGGATTTGCCCGCGATTGGTGTACAGGTCGGCTTCCCCCGGTTCAAGCTGGATGGCTTTGTCGTAATCTTCCAGCGCTTTGCTGCTTTCGCCGATGGCAACATACACCGAGCCACGCCCCGCGAGGGGCAACGCCCAGTGCGGGCTGGCTTCAATGGCAGCGGTGAAATCGCCGATGGCGGCATCAAACTCGCCCATACCGTTGTTGGCAACGCCGCGATAGTAGAGCAATTCGCCGTTGTCGGGCAGAATTGCCAGCGCTTCGGTGAGGATTTTCACGGCGGATGCGCTGTTGCCGGAGTCAATCAAATCCTGCGCGGTCGCCAGCATGACCTGCGCCTGCGCTTCTTCGGCAGAGAGTTGCGACGCGGCAGGCGCGGCGGGTTCGGCTTTGTTGCCGTACAGAATCACACCCCCCACCAGTAAAACAAGCACAAATACCGACAATCCGACGATAACGCCGTACCGTATCGCTTTGGGATTGACGGGTTTTCCGGTTTTTTTGACCTTCATCGTTTTCACGCTCATGGTTCTGTCCTTTATTTTGATTGTGTCCTGTGGATGGGAACTCTGCCATCATTTCCTATCCACAATCCGCAATGAATTTCAGGGAAGTTCCCGGCTTGAGCGGAGAGAGGACTCAAGCCGGGATGATTAATGTTGCGTTACAATGATTCGGTTAGCGGTTGGCGAAGAAGACCGTACCGCCACCAATGGCGAGACCGAGCACCAGCGCCGCCAGCACCCAGATGACGATGGATTGGCTCGCGGGGGCGGGTTCTGCCGGGGCAGCTTCCGCAGTTGTGCCGGTTTCTGCCCGGCTGAGCGCAGCTTCTGCCGTGGCGGCTTTCGATTCCGCGTCCGCAGCCATTGATTCGGCGGTTGCGGCTTTCGATTCCGCATCTGCGAGGGCAGCTTCCGCATCGGCGGCTTTTTGGTTCGCTTGGTCAAGCTCTTCCTGCGTTGGACCGGCGGGCATATCTGCCGGCGCGGCGGTTTCTGCCACAGATTTTTGAATGACCTGATTCATAATGTCAATGTGTTGGTCATCATTCAT
>JAJRSQ010000177.1 GCA_024278725.1 Chloroflexota bacterium | reverse complement strand
CGCTACCGGCGCGACATTGTTCACCGTCAGCACGGTTGAGGCAACGACGGGCGCGACCACTTCGGTGGTGGTCACGGATGTCGTATTTTCGATGGTTGTGCCGCCTGCCAGCCCGGTGCTCACCGTGACGGGGAATTTGAAGGCGATGGTCTGTCCGCCGGAAAGGGTAATCCCCTGCCCCAGCGTCAACGGCGTTCCCGCCGAGCCGCTCGCGCCGGTGATGGCGATGGACTCCCCAAAGTCAGGGCGGGCGCGATACTGCCCAAATCTACCGGAGAAGCTGGTGATGGGACCCACAAAGTTGATGCCCGCCGGCAATGTATCGAGAACCATCCCATCGGTCACGCTGACGTTTCCGCTGGGCGCCAAATTGACCACCACCGTGTAGGTGATGGTCTGCGCGGGGTCGGGCGTCGAGTCGTCCACCGCTTGGGTCATCGTCAGCCAAATACCATCGTATTCCACCGCGCCGATGGTGCACGCCCCCACCCGCAAATAGCCGCGCTGGTCATCGGTGGCGTCGGCGGCGGGATTGCAGCCATTCACCCCCACCGGAATGGCGTCAATTGCCGCGCTGCCCGTCAGCGGTATGTGCGATTGCGTTTCGCCGCCGTTGTCAGTCAGCCCGCCGAGTTGCGGGTCGGTGGCGGTCACATCGCCGGAGGCGGTGAAAGTGGTGCAGTTCCCCGCCGCTTCCACCAAATTATACCCCTGCGAAACCGGCTGGGTGAACAGATAGTTGCAATCGTTCGCACCGTTTTTATCGGTATTATTGGCGATGATACTGTTTTGAAGCGTGACCTTCCCTTCCACCTCAAGCCCGCCGCCGGAAAAATCAGTGGCGGTATTATGGACAATGGTCACATGATTGAGGGTCATCACGCCGGAATCGGCATTCACCAGCCCACCGCCGAAAGTCTGGGCGGTGTTGGTGCTGACCGTGGTGTTGATGATGGTTGCCACGCCACTGCTCACATTGGCAATGCCGCCGCCACGGTATGCCGTGTTGCCGAAAATGGCGCTGTGGGTGACGGTCAGCGCGCCGGTGTTGTAAATCCCCCCGCCTTGTGAAACGGACCCGCCGGAGACAACAGTATTGGCGGCGACGGTCACGCCGTCGAGCGTCAGTGTGCCGGCGTTGGCGATTCCCGCGCCATCCGCATCGGTGATTTTTCCATCGCGGATGGTGATACCGCGGATGTTCACCGTGCCGCCGGCGATATTGAACACCCGTGAGGCGTTGCCCGCGCTGATGGTCAACCGGCTCGCGCCGGGACCCGTAATTGTGATGTTGCTGTTGATGGAAAGTTCTGCGCCGGAGAGGGCGATGGTTTGCCCGGTAAGAGTGTTGGCAAAGCGGATGTTATCGCTGCCGCTGCCGGGGGCGCAATCCCCGCCGGAAAGGTCGCTGTCGGCGTTGGCGTTGGCAATCGCCTCGCGGAGGGTGCATGCGCCATCGCCGGCGGTTGTCGTATCGGCGGTGCTGTTGACGGTAATGTCCGGCGAAGCGGCATATGCCGCAATCCCCCGCATTGAAAACACGCCCCACACAAGAAAAGCAAAAATACCGGCAACAAAAAAACACCCATGGACACGCTGACAAAAACCGTTTGCAGTCATAATGTTCATCCTTGCAGAAAGCTAGGTCATTTCAATTCAGGATTATTACAATTGAACATATATTCGCCGAGTTTTGTTGTGAAAAACAAAACCGGTACACACAAAATTTGGAGCAGTTACCCGTTTAAGCATGCGAGAGGAATAGGGGGAACCAGCGGCAATGCGGATATTCAAACTCAATAGGGAGGTGTATCACACCTTCAACCACTTTCTCCGGCGAGAAAATTTCTCGCAATTTAGAGTATATAATTTTTCTTTTCAACTTGCAGTAAAAATAACGTAAAGGATTTTATACAATGGCGCGGTGCATTCACAGCTTGAATGCTCCGCTTTTCATCAGGGCTGTTGCAAAGTCGCTTGACAAACAATACTTTGCGCAGGAAATGTAGGGGCACGTTGCAGCGTGCCCCTACAACGCCACCGATTTTCGTTAAAACCGGAAGAAAATGCGTAAGAGCGGCTCGCAAATCGCCCCTGCGGCATAAAATCATGAAAACCGGCAACCTTAAAATTTACTTTGCAACAGCCGTGCGCTTTTCATACAAACCCTTGTCAGCGCCTCAAAAATAGGGTAGCATGGCAATGAAAGAAGCGGCAGTATAGAACACTTGGTCAGTTTGGCGCATTTCCCATACATCCGTTAAAATAACTGTACTTCCTTTTTAACCTAGGATATGCCGATGGATAGCAGTCTGAATTTAATGAGCATCAAAGAAGCAAGCGAATGGGCAAGCGGGTATCTCCGGAAAAATGTTACCCCTTCCAATATTTCTTACTTGATTAACTATGGTCGTGTCCGTAAATTTAGAGCCAATGGTGATACGCGCGTTGCTCAGGAAGATTTAATTGAATATTACCAATCGTTTTTGGGAGACAGAGAAACTGACTGGCGTAAACGTTTGGGCGAAGATTTGAACTGGGCATTGTCTTTTGAGCAATATAAAGAAAAAGAAACCACCAAACATGTCCACCGATTGCATCCATATAAAGGGAAGTTCATTCCACAGCTGGTGGAATATTTTCTGGACAGCCACACCGACAACTTCAAACGGGATGTGTATTTTCACCCCGGCGACGTGGTGCTTGACCCATTCTGCGGCAGTGGCACCACTTTGGTGCAAGCCAACGAATCAGGTATCCACGCGGTTGGAATTGATATTTCGGCATTTAACGCCTTCATCAGTAACGCTAAAATCGGGCAATATAATCTTGTGCAGGTACAAGCTGAAGCCCACCGTATCACACGTAAGTTGCAAACCTTCATCGGTGAGACCAACATCGCTGCGTTTGAAAATGCCTTGACAGACGAATTGCAAAAATTCAACGCTGAGTTTTTCCCCTCGCCGGAATATAAATTCAAAGTAAGACACAAACAGATTGATGGAAAACGCTACGGCGCAGAAAAATCACAGGCATTCTTGCCCACGTTTGAGCGGCTCATTAAAGAATACGGTATAGAAATTGTCCAAAGTGAGAAACAGACTTTTTTGGACCGCTGGTATTTGGCGACCACACGCCGCGAGATAGCATTCCTCCATTCGCTGATAGCAGAAATCACCGAGCCAACCACGCGGACGCTCCTTTCCATTATCTTAAGCCGCACAGCGCGCTCATGTCGCGCAACAACCCATGCCGATTTGGGCACACTGAAAGACCCCGTTTACACCACCTACTATTGCCACAAACACGGAAAAATCTGCAAACCGCTCTTCTCCACCCTTCAGTGGTGGAAACGATACAGCAACGACACCATCAAGCGGGTTGAAGAATTTTCACACTTGCGCACCGACACCCAACAAATCTGTCTGGTGGGCGACGCCAGAGCCATCCCCATTTTGGACACATTGACCCGCGAAAATCCTGCGCTGGCACAATTGGTCAGACACCGGAAAATCAAAGGGATATTTTCCAGTCCGCCATATGTGGGACTCATCAACTATCATGAACAACACGCATACGCCTACGAACTGTTCGGATTCTCTCGAAACGATGATGGCGAAATCGGTCCGCTATTTCGGGGGCAGGGGAAAGAAGCGCAACAATCATACGTGCGCGGAATTTCGGATGTGTTGCGTCACACCAAACAATTCATGGCGGACGATTATGATGTTTTCTTGGTGGCAAATGACAAATTCAATTTGTACCCGTCAATTGCCCAACTGGCGGGGATGAAAATTGTCAATCGCTTCAAACGCCCGGTATTGAACCGCACTGAAAAGGACAAAAACGCTTACGCTGAAATTATTTTTCATCTGAGAGAAGCCTGATATGCCACTGACCGCACACCAAAAAACGGCAATTGAAACCACCATCAAAGAGAGCATTCGCGCCAAATTGAAAAAATACAGCCCCGAAACCAACGCAATGCCCTTCCATTACCGATTATTGGGCAAAGACCGAATGGCGCTCTATTCTTTCATCCAATCGCTGAACACTACTTTTGGCGTGAGCATTTTTGAACCGGTCGCCGTCTCGCTGGCAAAAAACAGATTCGCGGTGGTGCAATCGCAACGAAAACCTCACCCTCAAATCAGCGAGCGCGCACACCATACCATTCAGCACATCATTGATAATCTGGCGACCACTGCGAATCCCCCGAACAAAATTAGCGAAATAGAAGCTCTGCGCGACGTTTGCCGCGACGGGAAAATGAATACCGTCAAACTGACAAAGGTAGATATTTGGCTGGAAAAAGATACCGGCGAACTTTTTTTGCTCGACCTGAAAACCGTCAAACCCAATAAAGGCGATTTTGAGAAATTTAAACGGATGTTGCTGGAATGGGCTGCCGCTGAACTCGCCCGCAATCCCGAAACAAAAATTCACACCATCATTGCCATTCCATATAATCCATATGCTCCCGACCCGTACCGCCGCTGGACGATGAAAGGGATGCTCGATACAGAACATGAGTTGCTGGTTGGTGAAGAATTGTGGGATTTTCTGGGCGGGGAAGATACATACGACGACTTGCTTGACTGTTTCGAGCGCGCCGGTGTCGCATTGAGACCGGAAATTGATACTTATTTCGCAAAATTCAAATGAGCGACAGCCGCTCATAAATGCCACCCAAACCTTGAAACCCGAAACTTCCCCCCCGCAACGGAATAGCCCGCTTCAACGGCAGATGACCATCACCCTGAGTTTGGTGATTGTGAGCCTGTTGCTGCTGGTTGGCGTGCCGATGGTGCTCATCAGTGTGCAGATTCAGCGTCGGGCGGCAGACCTCGCCCAGCAAGCCACCGCCGACCGGCTGGCGCAGTCGATGGGCGATTTGGTTGCCACCATCCAAAGCGGACAGACCACCCTGCCCGACACCGTCCAATCCGACCCGCGCATCGGGGTGATTGCCAGCCAAATCACCGCCGATTTGGACACGCTGGTGGCGGAAACCCGCCGCCACATCGAGCAGAATGGCGCATCTCCCGCCGCGCTGCTGGACTCGCCGCACATTCTGGGGGTGATGATTTTCGCCGCCGATGGCACTCCGACCACCAACCGCTGGCGCGGCACACCGTTGCTTTCACCGCAAACGCTCATCCAAACCGAAATTTTTGACGCGGCACAACAGGGCGCGCCCGCCGTCACATTGTTGTTCGCCGAAGAAAGCGCCATCCCCCTACTGGTCATCAGCACCCCCACTGCCGCCGGTGGCGTGTTGGCAACGGTGGTGGACGCAGGGGATGCCTGGCAACCGCTGGTATCGCTGGCGGTGGGCGAAAAGGGCTACCTGTACCTCATCAACCGGCACGGGCAACCCGTCATCACCCCCGCCGCCGAAAATCCGCCCGATATGGACGCCGTGCAATCCGCCATTGCGCGCAAAAAAGCCTATCGCGGCTGGCGCGGCACGATGGTTGTGGGGCATCTGGCGACCATCAAAGGCATCCCGTGGCAAGTGGTCATCGAATTGCCGCAGGCGGAGGCGAACGCCAATCTGCGCTCGCTGCTCATCATTTTGGGGGCAATTCTGCTCTTTGCGCTGGCGCTCGCCATCACCACCGCCCGCATCTTCAGCGAACGGCTGCTGCAACCGATTCGGGTGCTGCACGCCAGCGCGGAACGCATCAGCCGGGGTGATTTGTCGCACCGGATTGTGCTGGAGCGGGACGATGAACTTGGGTTTTTGGCGTCGGCGTTCAATCAGATGGTCGCCACGCTGGAAAAAACAATTGACGATTTGCGCACCGTGTCGCGGCGGTTGCTCTCGGCGGAGGAGGCAGAACGGCGGCGCATCGCGCACGAGATTCACGACGAGTTGGGGCAAACGCTCACCGCGCTGCGCTTCAGCCTGTCGATGGTGGCGCGGAACAGCCCGCAATCGGCGAGTTTGCAGGCAGTGCAGGATATGGCGGCGGAGGCGCAGGAAAAAGCGCGCACCCTTTCGCACGAATTGCGCCCGGCAATGCTGGACGACATCGGATTGATTGCCACGCTGGAATGGTACATCGACCGGGTGGAACAGCGCGCGAATCTCGCCATCACGCTGGATGCCGCGCTGGATGAGCCGTCCATCCCCATTGAACTGAAAACCACACTGTACCGGCTGGTGGTGGAGGCGCTGACGAATATCAGCAAACACGCCGGGGCATCATCGGTGGAAATTGTGCTCCGCCACAATGATGGGCGGGTGCGGCTCACCGTCACCGACGATGGGCGTGGATTCGATACGGCAACGCTGGCGAGCACCCCCTCGCTGGGGGTGGCGGGCATGCGCGAGCGGGTCAATTTGTTGCGCGGGGAATTTTCAATAGAATCTCAAGCAGGAAACGGCACAAAAATCGAGGCGGTTTTGCCGGTGTGAAGGTTTCAGGTTTCAGGTTTCAAGTTCAAGGTTTCAGGATGGCAGAGTAGCAAGGTGGGAAAATTCACGTTTCACGCAATACGGTTCAGTGAATTTGCGAATGAATGAATTTCCAACGACGAAGGACGAATGGCAAAGGACAAATGGTAAACATTCTTTTGGTGGATGACCATGCCGTGTTGAGAGAGGGGTTGAAAGCCCTGCTCAATTCCGAGCCGGATATGCAGGTGGTCGGCGGGGCGGGCGACGGGCGCGAAGCCCTGCAACTGGTTGAAACGCTGCGCCCCGATGTGGCGGTGGTGGATATTTCGATGCCCAACCTGAACGGCATTGAAACCGTGCGGCAGTTGCACCATCTGCACGCCGAGCTGAAGCTCATCATCCTTTCCATGCACGCCACCCACGCCTATGTGACCGAAGCGCTGCAAGCAGGCGCGAACGGGTATGTCGTCAAACAGGCGGATGCCAGCGAAGTGGTGAACGCCATCCGCGCGGTGATGGCGGGCGGGGCGTATCTCAGCCCCACCATTTCCAAAGATTTGATAGAGGACTATCTCTCCCGCGCGCCGTCGCAGAAGAGCGCCTTTAAGCTGACCACCCGCGAGCGGGAAGTGGCGCAACTCATCGCCGAAGGGCAATCCACCCGCGACATCAGCGCCGAACTGACCGTCAGCGTGAAAACCGTCGAGACGCATCGCGCCAACATTATGCGCAAAATCAACGCCAAAAGCACCGCCGATATTGTGAAATACGCGCTCAAGCGCGGCTGGATTACCCTTGACAATTAGACAAATCCGGCAAAACCACATATGATTTCAATAATGGTAAATTTGTAACTTTCAGCGAGTTTTTATGGCACCGGCAGCAGTCCTTTCACTTATCATCGGCAGCATCTACAGCGCAATGTTTCACCTGCTTTATGGTAAAACCATCAAAGAACTGGTGATTTTCATCATTGCCGGGATTGTCGGGTTCTGGCTGGGACAGGTAATTGCCGTTGTTTTCGATTGGCAATTTTTCAGCATCGGCACCCTGCACATCATCGAAGCCACTGCCGTCTGCTGGCTCTCGCTCTATCTGATGCGCTGGATGCGCAAACAATAACGCATCTGCCACTCACACAACACAAAAAAGGAAGTACATCCGTTATGGAAAACGAAACGCCAAAATTCAGTGCCAAACCAACCAGTAAAGGACCCATCATCGCCGCCGTCGTGGTGCTGGTCGTCATCATCGCCCTATTTGTCGGCATCACCATCTTTTTGTTCGCCAACCCGGAAACCGCCGCCGTCCTGCGCGATATTTCGCTGATATTGCTCGCGCTGGGCACGTTGATTATCGCCCTGCTGGGGATGGTGCTGGTGGTGGGGCTGGTCTATCTGACCCTGAAACTAAATGACCTGATTGATTTTCTGCAATTCCGCATTGCCCCCCTGCTGGAAAAAGCGAACGACACCGCCGCCATCGCCAACGACACCGTGCGCACTGTTCACAGCCGGGTGACTGTTGTTAGTGACGAAGCCGTGAAACCGGTGGTAAACGTGCTGAGTACCGTTTCCGCCGCCAAAGCGGTGATAAAAACCCTTTTTATTCGCAACCCACGCACGCAAAAATAGACTTGGAGGTTAGATTATGAGTAATCAACAGAGTGGTGGAGAATTTTTTGCCGGATTAGTTATCGGCGGGTTGATTGGCGCGGCAATTGCGCTGATTATGGCGCCCCAAAGCGGCGAGGAGACTCGCGCCCAATTGATGGAGAAATCGGACGAATGGCGCACCGTCGCCGGGGAATCGCTGGCTGATTCCCGCGCCAAAGCCGATGCCATCATCTCGGATGCGCGCGCCCGCGCGGAAAACATCGTGGTGGAAGCCCGCACCAAAGCGGAACAAATTCAGGCGCAGGCGAAAGAGCAGGCGAGCGAAATTCAGGAAAAAGGACTGTCCGCCGTCAGCGAGCAAAGCGCGAAAATCAAAGATGTGGCGAGCGCGCTCGCCAGCAAAGTGAAAAAAGCAGACACCGACGCCACCGCTGAAGCGTAATTTCAGCCTCAACTTCTGCACGGCACGGGCGCGATGCCCGTGCTGTGTTTTTGTTTTGCCCGCCATTCACCAAACAATTCCGTTTCTGGTAGTGGTTATTTTTGACTGATGAAGCAAGGTAGGAAGTAGGGGCAGACCTATGTGTCTGCCCAAAAAGGGCGAACACACAGGTTCGCCCCTACCGGCGAATGATTTCCATCAGTCAATTTGAACCACTACCCCGTTTCTGTACAATAGCATGTAACTTTTTAGCAACTCACCCGTCAAAAGAGAGAGGACGCTATGGCTGATGATCAACATTTGATTGCCGCCCTGCGCCAACGCGACACCGATGCGTTTGCCGCGTTGTTCAATCAATATGCCGACAAGCTGTACCGGGTCGCATTCAACATCCTCAAAAACGATGCCGACGCCGAATGTGTGGTGCAGGATTCGTTTTTGAAACTCATCGAAAAACTCGACGGCTTCGAGGAGCGGTCATCGCTGGGGACGTGGCTGTATCGCGTTGCCACCAACCTCAGCATCGACCGCATCCGCAAAGCGCGTCCCACCGCCTCACTGGCGGATGATTTTTCCGATGATGCGCCCATCATGCCCGCCGTTTTCATCGACTGGGCACACACGCCGGAACAATGGCTCTCGGAAGACGAAAAACATCGGGTGTTGAGCGCCGCCATCAGTCAACTCCCGCCCAAGTTGCACACCACATTCATCCTGCGGGAAATTGAGGGGTTGTCCACCGCCGAAACCGCATCCGTCCTGAATGCTTCAACCGGGGCGGTGAAGGTGCAGCTACACCGCGCCCGGCTTCAATTGCGGGAATATTTGTCCACCTATTTTTCAGAACGGGTGAACCACTAAAGAGAGGAAATGCCATGCAGTGCGCCGACCTGATAACATATCTTTCAGATTATATTGATAACGATTTGCCGGTTGAATTAACCCGCGAAGCGGAGGAACATTTGGCGACGTGCCATAACTGCAAAGTGGTGCTTGATACCACCCGCCACACCGTGACGCTGCTGAAGGAACACGGGCAGGTTGCCATCAAACCCGTGCGCCGAAAAGCGATGTTCGCGCAACTGGAAACCGCTTTTTTGAAACAGCCGAATCAACCGGGATAGTTTTGTAACCTTTGCGCCGATTTTCCGTCTAAAAAGCAACTATCAAATTTACAGCTTATTTAGGAGGAAACAAAATGAAAGCTAACGAAGGCAATCTTGACAGAATCATCCGTTTTGTGGTTGGATTGGCGCTCATCGCGCTCGGTTTTTGGGTTATGAGTGGCGTTGCGGGCATCATCGTCGGCGTGGTGGGTATCATCGCGCTGGTCACCGGCGCAATCGGATACTGCCCCGCTTATGACATCTTTAAATTTTCAACCAAAAAATAACCGTGTTCCCACTGAGTAAATTTCGATAAAACCCCCAATTGCGGGGTTTTTATCGTTGAGGCATCAGCGTGTCAATCAAACCGATAACCGACCAGACTTTCGACAAAATCATCCAAGCCGCCGATGTGCCGGTGGTGGTTGACGTGTGGGCATCGTGGTGTCATTTGTGCAAATTACAGGCAGCGTATCTTGAAGATGCCGCTCACTCCCACGCAGACGGGGCGCAATTCTTCACCCTCAATGCCGATGAAAATCCGGCAGTGGTGCGCCGCTTCAAAATTTTCGGGTTGCCGGCACTGCTGTATTTTCACGGGGGAAAATTAATTGTCCGCAAAACCGGCGTGCAATCCGTTGCCGCCATCAACGCCCAATTGATGCAGCTCACGCCGGCGGCGATGGTTTCCGGCGTGAAGACTTCGGTATTGTCCCGCCTCAATTGGGAATGGGCGGTGGTGGTCTTCGGATTGCTTTTAGCCATCGGAGGCATCATCTTCAAAAGTCTGCAATAAAAAAAACGGGACGGCGGTTCTGCCATCCCGTTTTCCACTTCATTTTTACGAACCTCTGAACACAAAGGCGGCAACCACCACCAGCGCGAACACAGTGGAATGCGCCAACTCAACCAGACCCAACCGCATCAAATTCAACGATTTTCGGTCTTGCCATTTCCACGCGCCGACCCACGCCTTCAGCACCACCGGCAGAAAGGCGAGCGGAATGAGCGGCGGGGCAATCGCCAGCATTGCCAGCGCAATCACCACCACCAGCACCCCGTTGTGATACGATAAGCACGCCTGCGCCGCCCGTAACCGCGCCGAAAGCTGCTCCGGCGGGGCTTTTCGGGGTTGCTGGCGCACCTTCAGTTTGACGTAAAACACTGTCCCGCCGAAATAGAGCGCATTGAAGAGCCACAACAGCCATGCCGTGCCATCGAATGCGCCGGTGGCGGTATAATATGCCATCGGTGCGCCCATTGCCAGTCCGATGATGCCGGACAATTCGCCGATAGCGCTCATTTCCTGCCGCCGTGAAACCAGCCACAGATGAAGCGCCACCAACGCGCCGCCCAGTGCGCCCAACGGTAACAGCCACCACAGTGAATATCCCACCGCCACACCGACGCCAAAAATCGCCGCCAACGCCCCATACACCACCGACCATCCCCACAGGGCTTTGCGCGCGGGAGACGGACGGCGGCGGGTTTTCACCAGCGTCGCCAGCGGATAGCGCATCAAAAAGAACCCCAGCGCCGCCACCAGTAACAGCAGCAATCGCCAATGCCATTGCTGGCTCACCGCCGCGCCAATCACCAGCGGCAGGGAAAACATCGCCCACGAGCCGTGTTCTTTGGGAAGCGGAATGTTCATGATGAATTAATCCTCGTGGGATGTTACCGGGAAATTCTCTGCGCCGGCAAGTTTATCTGCCAGCAAATAGGGTTTGTGGATGAGAATGGGCAAACAGCGGGTGCAAATCCAATGCGGTTGTCCGGCAAACCGCAGGCTCACCAGCGGAGATTTATCTTCGGGGCTATTACAGTTCAAACAAGTGTGTGTCTCGGTACTCATGAAAAACTCCTCAATTATTTTTTTGAATTATACTGAAGAACGGTCATCCTTGCCGTGACTTCGGTCACATGGTATCAGCGCCGCATCACCCGGCGTCAATACCGAGGGTAATCGTACCTACATCAAGTGAAAATATCAAATTGATGCGCCACCCTTTGCAGGATATTCGGCATCTTCCGCGG